>VERU01000040.1 GCA_018882485.1 Rhodoferax sp.
GTGCGGAGCCTGGACCGTGGTCGTGCGGGATACCCGGACCCACGAGCTCCACCCTGCCGGGGACACGCATGGATGACCGGTTGCGCCTGCCGGCCGGAGGGCTCATCCAACGCGACAAGCCCATCACCTTTCGGTTCAACAACCGCGACTACCAGGGCTTCGAAGGCGACACCCTGGCCTCGGCACTGCTGGCCGCCGGAGTCCGCCTGACGGCCCGCAGCTTCAAGTTCCACCGTCCACGGGGCGTCACATCGGCCGGTGTTGACGAGCCATCATCCATCGTGGAACTGCTCGGCCCCGAGCAATCCGGCAATCACCCGATCACGCAGGTCGCTCTGCGCCACGGCCTGGTTGCACGCTCGGTCAATTGCTGGCCCAGCGCGAACTTTGACCTGATGTCCGTGAACCAGTGGTTCTCGAGACTGCTGCCCGCAGCGTTCTATTACAAGACATTCATGTGGCCCAACTGGCACCTGTGGGAGCCAGGTATCCGCCGCCTGGCCGGACTGGCCCGGGCACCCGCGGTCGCCCCTACAGCGGGTAGTTATGAAACCCGCTACGGGCATTGTGATGTGCTGGTGGTAGGGGCCGGGCCGGCGGGATTGATGGCTGCACGGGTCGCTGCGCGTGCCGGATGCAGGGTGATGCTGGTCGATGACGGCGCGCAGCCAGGGGGGCGGTTGCTGGATCACCGAAGTCAAATCGACGGGATCGCAGGGCAGGACTGGGTGGCCCGTGTGGTCGCGGAACTGGACTCCGTCCTGAAGGTTCGACGCCTGCAGTCGACCAGCGTCTGGGCCTATCGGGAAGGCAATCTTCTCATCATGACCCAGCGTCACCCCGAGAGAGCGGGACTGGTTCAGCGAACCTGGCGCGTTCGGGCTCAACAGGTGGTCCTCGCCACCGGCGCCAACGAGCGGCCTCTGGTCTTCCCGGACAACGATCGGCCCGGCATCATGCTGGCGTCGGCAGCGCAAGCCTATCTTCATCGGTATGCGGTGCGGCCCGGACGGCGCGCTGTGGTCTTCACGAACAACAGCAGCGCCTACGAAGTCGCTGCCGACCTGTCGGCCGCGGGTGTCCGTGTGATGCCCATTGTGGACGCCAGAACGCAGATACCGACCGATGCGCTGGAGCGAGTACCCGGCATCGAAGTCCTTGCGGGACACATCGTGGATGGAACCCGGGGTTATCGCCAGCTCGGCGCCGTTCGAGTCAGCGCGCGGGAGTCCTCGCCATCCCAATCGGGGCATCGCTGGCTGGAGTGCGATCTGTTGGCCGTTTCAGGTGGATGGAACCCAGTGGTTCACCTGTATTCACAGTCTCGCGGCGAATTGCGCTACGAAGATGGGTTGGCGGCCCTGGCACCCGGCAAGCCGGCACAACCCGTCGTGTGCGCCGGCGCAGCGTCCGGCGTCCTGGATCTGTCCGATGTGCTGGCCGATGGTGCGATCCGTGGACGCATGGCTGCAGAACGCTGCGGCCGTGACCCAGCCGAGGGTGCGCCGATCGTTCCCCACGCCGATGCCGGGCTCCGATGGGACATCCAGGCGGTCTGGAGTGTCGACACCTGCAAACCGGGCGACAAGGCCTTCGTCGATCTCCAGCACGACGTCACGGTAGATGATCTTCACTTGGCAGTCCGTGAAGGATATGCTGCTGCCGAACACGCCAAACGCTACACCACTGCGGGAATGGGTTTCGATCAGGGTAAGACAGGGCACCTGAATGTGGCTGGAATCCTGGCCCAGGCTCGACAGCTTCCCGTGCAGGAAGTGGGTACGACGACCATGAGATCCCCCTACGTACCGATCGACTTCGGAGCACTGGTCGGCGCTCGGGGTGCCAGCGTTTTCCTGCCCTATCGTCACACACCCATCACACCCTGGAACCTGGCGCATGGCGCGGTGATGTTCGAAGCGGGTGCCCGCTGGCGCAGACCCGGTTACTACCCCAGACAGGGAGAAGGCCTGCCACAAGCCCTGCAACGCGAATGCATGACGGTCCGAAACCAGGTTGCGGTCTACGACGGTTCGCCTCTAGGCAAGTTCGAGATCCGGGGGGCGGATGCACTACGGCTGACCGAGATGCTCTACACCACAAGCCAGGCTAGTTTGAAAGACGGCCAGGGTCGGTATGGACTGATGCTGACGGACGACGGCCTGGTACTCGACGACGGCGTTTGTTTCAGGCTCTCCGAGAACCATTACCTGCTGTCCACCTCGACCGCCAATGCGGACGAGGTCTACCGCCACATTGAGCACTTCCTGCAAGTCGAACGCCCCCTGTGGAAAGTGCAGGTCACTCCCGTCACCGCCGCCTGGGCCAATGTAACGGTCTGCGGTCCCGACGCCCGCCGGTTGCTGGGCAAATTGGCAACCGATCTGGACCTGTCCAATCAAGGGTTTCCGTTCATGGGCCTGCGCATCGGCCACATCGCGGGCATTCCGGTTCGCGTCGCCCGCGTGAGCTTTACCGGCGAACTCAGTTTTGAGATCAACGCCCCTGCCTCACGGGGCCTGGAACTCTGGGAAACGCTGCTTGAAGTTGGCGCCTCGATGGGCATCTGCCCCGTTGGGTCGGAGGCCAACCATGTTCTCAGGGTCGAGAAGGGATTTCTATCGCTGGGCCATGAGGTCGACGGTACAGCAGACCCCCACGACTTGGGCATGGCCTGGGCCATGTCGCAGGCCAAGCCCGATTTCCTAGGTAAACGGGCCGTCGAAATCCGTCGCTCATCGGGCAGGGTCAGGCGCGAATTGGTCGGACTTCTGACCGATGACCCAGCCCGTCTGGTCATTGAAGGCGCTCCGCTGACCCCGGGTGGGCGGCGCGAGGCGTCGGAAGGATTCGTCAGCGCCTGCGTGCACAGTCCGGTTATGGCGCGTAGCGTGGCACTGGGTTTGTTGTCGAACGGCAGAGCCCGCCACGGCGAGAAAGTCTACATCCGCATGAAGAACGAGATCGTCCCTGCCACCGTGACGAGCCCCTGTTTCTACGATCCCTCGGGACACAGGATGCGTTCATGAATCGCCAGAGGACCTCTTGCCGATACGCCTGCGAGGTGGGGCGCATGCCCTCACCCGCATTGCTGGACATCAAGGGCGCTGGCCCTGAGATAGCTGGCCGCTTGGCAGAACTCGGATTGGTCATCCCCCAGAGGTCGCGGTTCAGCACGGCCGGTGACCTGCATCTGGTGCTCCCAAGGGCAACCCATGGGCTGTTGCGAGCGCCGCTTGCCCGTCGGACCGAATTGCTCGAAAGGTTGAACCGTCCCCCGACCGGACCCGATACGCTCATCATCGACCTGACCGAGGCCTGGGCCTGGTTTTCCATTCAAGGTCCCGAGTCAAACGAAGTGATGGCCGTGATTTGCCCCCTGGATCTAGACCCATCGTCGATGGCGGTCGATGGAGCCACCTTTACCGAAGTCGTCGGAATCAAAGCCTTGCTGTGGCGTATGGGAAATGGCTTTGAATGGGCAGTTGAGCGCAGCCACGCCCACTGGATGGCCGATTGGCTGGCCCGTGTGCAATCGCCCGACGCCCATTAGCACCAGTGGGCGATTGAAAACCGCTTTGTTAATGACAGGGTTAGGCCTGACCGGCATCGGTGCTGCGCAGTCCTATGCTGGCTCGGTATATGCATGTTTCAGTTCAGTATTTAGGGAATCCGGTTCCCATCCCTACAATGAACCAGACGGGGACCACCCCGCATCGGACCTGTGCAGGGAACAGGTGTTTGGCACCCTCTTGAACTTTTTGGAGTGACTGATGAATCGATTCAAACGCATGCTGGGCATCGCTGCGATGCTGGTAACGGCCCTGGTCTGGGTACAGCCCGCCAGTGCACAACAGGACAATCTGGTCGATCAAATCAAGAAACGCGGCAAGCTCCAGGTGGGCTTTTCAAGCTTCGTTCCCTGGGCCATGCGCGACAAGCAGGGCCAGTGGGTGGGCTTCGAGGTTGACGTGGCTACCAAATTGGCCAAGGATCTCGGCGTGCAACTGGAACTGATGCCCACGGCCTGGGACGGCATCATCCCGTCCCTGATCTCCAGCAAATTCGATGTGATCATCGGGGGCATGTCGGTAACGCCCGCGCGGCTGGAACAGATCGACTTCACAGAAGCCTACTCGACCTCGGGACAAGGTGTCGCGGCTTCCAAAAAGCTGGCTGCCAAGTTGAAATGGCCTGAGGAGTACAACAACTCCAATGTCACTTTCACCTGCCGGCGTGGAGCCACACCTTGCAAGTTGATCGAAGAAAAATGGCCAAAGGCCAACCTGCGTCAGTTCGATGACGACGCCATCGCGTTCCAGGAGGTCATCAATGGAAATGCCCACGCCACCATCTCGTCCGAACCCAAACCCACGTTCTTCGCCCTGAAGAACCCGGACACCTTGTTCAAGCCGACCCAGGAAAAGCTCGCAGGGTCTTATGAGGGATTTGGGGTGCGCAAGGGAAACAAGGCAGCCCTGGCCACCTTCAATGAATGGATCGCCAAAAACAAGGATTTCCTGGCTGCCCGCCACAAGTACTGGTTCGGCTCCCAGGAGTGGACTGCGCTGGTTCCGTCCTGACCCTGAATGGAGCAGGCCGCTGATCTTCAGGTCGGTCGTCCGCGCCGCAAGACGCGGACCCGGTCATGGCGTTGGCTGGATACGGTGCTGCTGGCCTTGGTGCTGGGCGCCGTGGGCTTTTTCGCCTGGAAGACCAATGTGGTGTTCAACTACCGTTGGGACTGGAGCACGGTCTGGCCGTTCGTGTTCCGGTTCGATGCGCCCTCGGACCGGTGGGTACCCAACATCCTCGTCGAAGGATTCCTCACGACCGTCCGGCTGGCGGTATGGGGCATCCTGATATCCGGAATCATAGGCACGCTGATGGGGCTGGCGCGGAACAGCCGAAGACTGTTCCTGAGGCTGCTCAGCAGCGCTTATGTGATGTTGATTCGGAATATCCCGCCGGTCGTCTTTGTCTTCGTTTTCGTTTTTTTTATCGCCAGCCAGATCATGCCGAAACTGGCGGTCACCGGCATGGTGTCGGAGCTTTCGGGAACGGCGCAGTGGTGGATTGCGTTCTTTTTTGGCACACCCAAACTCCTCGACAACTTCCTGCTGGGCCTGATTTGCCTTTCCGTGTTCTCGGGAGCCTATGTCACGGAGATCGTGCGTGCCGGCATCGAGTCGGTACCCCGTGCCCAGATCGAAGCCGGTCAGAGCCTGGGAATGTCGCCATTCAACATCGCGCGGGATATCGTGTTGCCACAGGCCCTGCGCAACGTGCTGCCCCCCATGGCGGGGCAATTCATCCAGTTGATCAAGGACTCGTCCCTGGTTTCACTGGTCTCCATCCAGGAGCTGTCGTTCATGGCACAGGACGTACAGGTAACCACGCAGCGTGTGTTTGAGGTCTTTCTGTTCGTGGGCGGTGTCTACTTTGTCATCTGCTTCACCCTGGCACGCCTGTTCGGCAGGCTGGAACGGCGCAACCAGACCTCCGACCGCTGAGCGGCCGATCCGAAGCCTGTGTGGACGCCTGAGTCCCTTCATTGATTCGACCTTTACTGAACAAGGCCATGTCCCAGAAGAACATCATTGAAATCAGGAACCTGCACAAATGGTTTGGCAACGTGCACGTACTCCGAGGCGTGGACCTGTCGGTGCGCTCAGGGGAGAAAGTGGTGGTGTGCGGCCCGTCCGGCTCGGGCAAGTCAACCCTGATTCGATGCATCAACCGGCTGGAGGTCCACGACCAGGGCTCCATCGTCATCGATGGCATTGAGCTCAGCGATGACACCGAGAACATATCGGCCATACGGCGTGAAGTCGGGATGGTGTTCCAGAGTTTCAACCTGTTTCCGCACCTGAGCGTTCTGGAAAACTGCGCCTTGCCACAGATCCGGGCCCGAGGCACAGCCCGCAAGGATGCGGAGGACAAGGCCATGCAGTACCTGCGTCGGGTGAAGATCCCGGAGCAGGCCAACAAGTTTCCTGCCCAGCTCTCAGGTGGACAGCAGCAGCGGGTGGCCATTGCGCGCTCCCTGTGCATGGAGCCCAAGATCATGTTGTTCGACGAACCGACATCGGCTCTGGATCCGGAGATGATCAAGGAAGTATTGGATGTGATGATCGATCTGGCGCAGTCCGGAATGACCATGATTTGCGTCACCCACGAAATGGGCTTTGCGCGCAAGGTGGCGGACTCGGTGGTGTTCATGGACGGTGGGACCATCGTCGAGCAGGCCCCACCCAACGAGCTGTTCGCCCATCCCCAATCGGAGCGGACCCAGCGGTTTCTGGGCAACATCCTGGCGCACTGACCATGGCAGACCGCACCCCGACGGTAGACCGATCGCTCAGCCTGCTGCGTTGCGACATCGATCTGGAAGCACCAGGCAGGCACCAGGGCTTCCTCCGACTGCCCCACTCTGTCCATCGTTCGGCATATGGCTGGATCCCGATACCCATCGCCAGCATCCGCAACGGCAGCGGGCCCCGTGTGTTGCTCGTGGCGGGCAACCACGGCGACGAATGGGAAGGGCAAATGGTCCTGGGTGAACTGCTGCGCGAGCTCACGACCTCGCACATTCGAGGGCAGGTGGTGATCCTCCCCTCGCTGAACTTTCCAGCTGCCCAGGCCGGTTTGCGAACCTCCCCCATCGACGGCGGAAACATGAACCGCGCCTTCCCCGGCGACACGCATGGAACCACAACATCACAAATTGCCTGGTGGATCGAGCATGTGTTGCTGCCAGGATTCGACCTGCTGCTGGATCTCCACTCGGGCGGAAGTTCACTGACTTACCTGCCTTGTGTGCTGGCATACCGTCAACCCGAGACGAACGAGATGAACCGGCTGCTGGGGCTGGCCCGTGCCTTTGGGGCACCGGTCAGCTTTTTCTCGGCCACACCCACCAGCCAGGGCCGGACCCTCTCAGCGGCGGCGCTGCGCCAGGGTGTCCTCGGCTTGGCCACCGAAATCGGCGGAGGCGGTCTGGTGACACCGGCGTCCATGACGCTGATGCGACGAGGGGTTCGGCGCGTACTCCACACGGCGGGACTGCTGCCGGACATTCGACTGGATCCGCCGGATCCGACTCGGCTCATGCAGGTGGGTGGCGACGACCATCATGTCTACACGATGGAGTCCGGGCTTTTCGAACCTCTGGTCGAAGTCGGAGATCGGGTCGAAGCGGGACAGCCTGCAGCGCGGATCCATCACCATGCAAGCCCCTGGATCGCTCCGACCGAACTGCGTTTCGCCCTCTCGGGGACCGTGTTGTGCAAACGGGTTCCCGCAGTCTGCGAGCCAGGCGACTGCCTCTTCCAACTGGGCTCCGATTTTCTGCCCTGAGCCCAGTGCGCCACAATTATTGAAATCCCGACTGCCACCATGTCCGATTACCTGAGAAACGCCTGGTACGTCGCCGCGCTGTCACGCGACGTCAACCGCCTACCGGTTGCTCGACGCCTGCTGGGCGAACCCCTGGTCCTGTTTCGCTCCACGGACGGACGGGCGATCGCTCTCGAGGACGCCTGCCCTCATCGCAAGCTGCCGCTCTCCATGGGACGCGTCCAGGGAGATGCCATCGAGTGTGGATACCACGGCCTGACCTTCGACTGCACCGGACGTTGCATCAATGCGGCAACCCAGGACCGCATACCGCCCTATGCGCAGGTGCGCAGCTACCCGGTCAGGGACCGCTATGGCCTCACATTCGTCTGGATGGGGGATCCCGCCATGGCCGACGAATCGACCATCCTGGACATCGAACACCACGATGATCCCGCGTGGACCATCACGCAGGGTGACTTCATGCCGGTGCGATGCCACTATCTGTGGCTGGTGGACAACCTGCTGGATCCCTCGCACGTCGCCTGGGTCCACACCACCTCGTTCGCCGGCGCAGGCACCGATCGCACACCACTGATTGTGGAAGATCAATCCAGTGGCGTGCTATGCAGCCGATGGATGCTGGACCAGCCCCCGCCGCCCTTTTATGCCCCCCTGGTGCGCTTCGCGGGAAACGCCGATCGGCTGCAGCATTACGAGATGCGCTACCCATCGGTTGGCATCAACAAAGGGATCTACACACCGGCGGGTTTGGGAGGCCCCGGGATGCAGGACGGCCCCCTGACCTACCGCATGGCGTCCTACCACTTCATCACGCCCGTCGACGACGACAACACGTTGTACTTTTGGTTGCAGCACCGCAATACCGACATCCACGACCAGGAACTCACCCGGCGCATTGCGGCCGGCGCGAGAGCCGCCTTCGAGGAAGACCGTGCGATCCTGGAGGCGGTCCACCTCGGCATGAAGAACAGCACCACACGATCCACGGGCTTGCTGCTGGACGCAGGGGCCAACCGGTTCCGCAAGGGACTTTCCGAGCGGATTGCGCGTGAGCGGGCAATCCATCAGGCCGGGTCGGCCTCCTTGTAATAGCCGATGACGTCGCCCTCGGTGGTGACACCCAGACCGTTAAGCAGGCGATTGGAATAGTTGAAGTAGGCACACACCTGATTCACCTCCAGGATCTCCCCGTCATTGGCTCCGGCCGCTCGCAAAGCCTCGTAGTCCGCACGAACCATGTCACCCACATGGGCGGTGAGCTTGCGCGCGTAGCGCAGCAGTTCCAGTTCCTTGCCTGAAAAAACCTGTTCGGGTTGAGCCTGTTGCAGGGCATTCCAGATGGCATCCGATCGGGCTTTGTCGTTGAGCAGGCGTCTGGCATTGGTGAAATGGTGCGTCAGGCTGTAATCACACCGGTTGGTCATGCTGACATAGGACGCAACCACTTCCAGGAACCAGAAAGGAAGGGTGTTGTCGGGGTTGTGCAAGACGTTCTTGTACAACACCAGATGCCCCTCCATGCTGTGCGGCCGCAGGCTGTGGGCCCGCATCACGTTGTCCACCGTGCCATGGGGTGTGGTCACCCGCTGGTACATCTCCTTGAGTTTGCCGGTGGCCTCCGACAGGGGAATCATTCGAATCCAGGCGCTCATGGGGTCTCCTTTTCGATGGACCTGCGGTCCTGAGGTGCGCGTGCAAAGATCCTGCGGACCATGGGCACAAAGGTCTCCAGGGGCTCGCAGGGGTAATCGGGATCGGATGCCGCCTGGTCATACCGGGCGACAAACTCGGCGGTCCAGTCGAAATGGGGATGTCCCCGCCAACGCTCACGCTCGTGGGGATTTCCCCCCGGCAGATTGGGCGAATGCAGGTTTTGAAATGTGGCGTGGTGCCGCAACATCCAGTGGTTGCGCTCCGACACGTAAGCCCCCAGCAAGGCGGCTGCAAAATCACCGTGCATCAGCGGACAGGTGATGAAGCCGACGTCGTGCAGCAGGGCAACCACCACGTCTTCTTCTTCCAGACCATCCCGCAGGGCCATGGTTGCCGACTGCAGGCAATGCCGGTAGTTGTTCACCATGTAGCCAAACGTCGGATCGTGTTCACTGCCCTTGAGCAAACGCAGGACCTGGTCAGCTTGGAGTTCCGCCATGTACTGCCTGCGCTGTGCGTTCATCACGCCCCAGTCCGAGGCGGAGAAAGACTCGAGTGAACGCTTCTCGATGTAATGCCAGTCGCCATGGGCCAGCGCGTCGTAGTGCTTGGTCTGCTGCATGTGTGTTCAGGAAGTCAACCAGTGATCCGTTGCTTTTTGCCAGGACGCCAGCGCCCGGTGAACCCGGGGATCCTGCCAACCCTCGGCCAGCCAGGCGTCGAGTCCGGTGGGAACATCCAGCGACTGGCTCCAACGGGCCAGAATCCGCTGCGCCAAGGGCAGGGTCACCAAGGGTCCGCAGTCGGCCAGCGTGATCCGATCGCCTGCCAGCCACGGCGAAGGCCTGCAAAAGCCCGCGAGTTGCTGAAGCCGATGTTCGATGGTCCCACGCAAACGCTGCAACGTGGCTCCGTCCAGAGCTGGATCCCGCACCCTTGGAAACAGGGCCCTCACCGCGGGCTCCAGATAGAGATCATGGAAACGGGCCAAAAACCGCACGCGAGCCCGCTCATGGAAACCGGCAGGCAACATGGGCGGATCGGCGTAGCGTTCCTCCAGGTACTCGTTGATCGCCTCCGACTCCGACAGCACCCAGTCGCCCTCCTGAATGGCCGGCAGAGTTCCCATGGGAACCAGAGCGCGGTAACACTCCGATCGGTAGCCACCCGGCGGCTCCCTTTCCTCAAAATCAACGCCCTTGATACACAAAACCAGCCGCACCTTGGCGCTGTAACTGGACAGGGCCGTGGCATGGAAAATCACGCGAGCGGCTCCGTCAGGAAATCCTGATAGTCCGCGATCATCGCCTCGGCAGCGGCAGCAACCAGTTCCATCCCCTGCTCTGCCGTGCCCAGAGCAGAATGCGAACCAACCCGACCATCCGGAAAGTGCGCCCTGTGCAGCGCGGAGTCCGGGTGGTTGTCTCCCGCATGGAGCCGCATGAAAGCGGGCGCCAGCGGAGCCGCAGGCGCAAGTCCGTCTGGGGGGAGACATCCTGGCAACACATGGCGCGTGATGGCGATCTCGGAGGGCGTGGCATGCAGTCCTTCGCCGCTGCCGTACCAGACCGATCGCAACCGATTGACAGACTCGAAATCCCACCAGCTTCGCAGCCGGCAACGAATAGGTGGCAGGCGCCGGCCCGCGATACCCCGCTGCGCATACAGTTCCTGAAACGCGCACATCGCCGGGGCGACATTGCCGCCATGCCCGTTGAGCAGGTAGAAATGGGTAAAGCCCTGACAGGCCAGTGATTCGATGTAGTCCACCAGCAGCGCGATCAGGGTGGTCGGCCGAAGTGAAACGGTCCCGGGAAAACCCAGATTGAACTGTGCCTGGCTCAAGGTCACCGTCGGTCCGATCAGAGCCGACGATGTCCGGCTGAACGCATGGGCAATGGACTCGGCCGTGATGCTGTCGGTGCCGATCAGGCCCTGGGGGCCGTGCTGTTCGGTGGATCCGGTCGGAATCACCACACCCTGGGAACGACGCAGATAGGCTTCCACCTCGGGCCATGTGCTGCGATGCAAGATCATGGCCAGCAACCAGTCAGCGCGAAGGGGACAGGCGGCGCTCCAGACGTCGCACCAGCCACGACACGAAAAGAATGAGCACCAGATACTCGGCCACCAGCACGGTGTAAACCTCCAGCGGCCTGTACTCCGTCACGTTCAGCTCATTGGCCTTGCGGGTCAGCTCCTCCAGGCCGATGACCGAAATCAGCGACGACATCTTGAGCACGTAAACGAACTGATTGCCCATCGCTGGCAGGATGACCTTGATGGCCTGCGGCATCACGATGAACCGCATTTGCTGCGCCCAGCTCAGACCCAGACTGCGCGCCGCCTCGATCTGCCCCCTGGGAACCGACTGGATGCCGGCGCGAAACACCTCGGCTTCGAAGGCGCTGTCGCTGATGGCCAGGCACAGCATCCCGGCAACGAACACGCTCAATTGCAGGCCGATCAACACCGGCAGGCCGTAGAAGATCCACAACAGCAGCACCAGCAGGGGAATGGCCCTGAACACTTCCACATAGGCCCGCGATGCCAGGCGCAGCACACGCCCTCCTGCGAGCCCGGCCAGAGCCACCGAGGCGCCCAACACCACCGACAACAGGATCGCGAGAACCGATACCGACAGGGTGTTGAGCACCCCGCCCATCAGAAACCGGAGATTAGCCGCACCCTTGTCCTGCACGGGGTTGAAGATGTACCAACCCCAGGTGTAGGACGAGCCCTGGGCCCCC
>VERU01000478.1 GCA_018882485.1 Rhodoferax sp.
TGCCCGGACTGGTCGAAGCCCACGCCCATCTGATGGCCGGGGCGATGTGGCGTTACACCTACTGCGGGTATTTCGACCTCGACGACCCCGACGGCAGGCGCTGGCCGGGCGGGCGCAGCACCGAAGCGGTGGTCGGCCTGCTGCAGGCCGCTGCCGCACGCCAGCCCGACGGGCCGATCCTGGGTTGGGGCTACGACCCCATCTACTTTGGCGCAGCGCGCATGACCCGGCACGATCTGGACCGCGTCAGCCGCACACGCCCCGTCGGGGTGCTGCATGCCAGTGGCCACATCCTCAACGTCAACAGCGTGGCGCTGCAGCAGGCGGGGTACCTGCGCCAGGGCATGGACCACCCGGGCGTCCCGCTGGGCGAGGACGGCCTGCCCGCCGGTGAGCTCAAGGGACCGGACGCGATGATGCCGGCTTTCGCTGCCGTCGGCCTCGACCGGTCCTTTCTGTCGGGCGACGAGTTCGGCATCCGCGCCTTTGGCCGGCTGGCGGTGCGCGCCGGAGTCACCACCGCGACCGACCTGGCGGCGCAGCTGCAGGAGAGCGAACTGGCCAGCCTGCTGCGTGTCACCGCAGAAGAAGACTACCCGCTGCGGCTGGTGCCGCTGTTGCGCCTGCTGGGCACGACGCCGGCGCAAACCGTGGAGCGGGCTGCAGCCCTGGCCAGTCAGAGCACCGAGCGGCTGCGGCTGGGGCGCATCAAGGTGGTGGCGGACGGCTCCATCCAGGGCTTTTCGGCCCGGCTGCGCTGGCCCGGCTACTACAACGGAGCGCCCAACGGCCTGTGGTACACCCCGCCCGAGACGATCCGCGAGACCTTCAGGCTGGCGCTGCGCCAGGGCGTCCAGGTGCACACCCACACCAACGGCGATGAGGCCACGCAGCTCGTCATCGACTGCCTCGCCGATGCGCTGGCCGACGTGCCGACCCGGGGTCACCGGTTCAACCTGCAGCACTGCCAGCTGGCCGATGCCGCCCAGTTCCGTCGCATGGCCGAACTGGGCCTGTGCGTGAACCTGTTCGCCAACCACCACTACTACTGGGGCGACCAGCATTACGCCACCACCGTCGGGCCGGAGCGGGCCGAACGCATGAACGCCTGCGCCACCGCCCAGCGCAGCGGCGTGCCCTTCGCCATCCACAGCGATGCCCCGGTCACGCCCCTGGGTCCGCTGTTCACCGCCTGGTGCGCCGTGAACCGGCTGACCGCGTCGGGCCGGGTGCTGGGTGCGGGCGAGTGCATCGGCGTGCCCGATGCCCTGCGCGCCATCACCCTGGGAGCAGCCTACACCCTCAAGCTCGATCACGAGATCGGCTCCATCGAATGCGGCAAGCGGGCCGACTTCTGCGTGCTGCAAGACGATCCGCTGGCCGTCGCACCACAGGCGCTGAAAGATGTGCGGGTGTGGGGCACCGTGCAGGGCGGACGGGTGTTCCAGGCGCCTGCGGCCGCGTGACCCCGGTGCTGGTGCTCGGCGGCTACCTGGGCGCCGGCAAAACCACCCTGGTCAATCACCTGCTGCGCCATGCAGCGGGCCGGCGCATTGCGGTCATGGTCAACGACTTCGGTGAACTCACCATCGATGCCGACCTGATCCAGGGAGCCGACGGCGATGTGCTGGCACTGGCCGGCGGCTGCGTCTGCTGCAGCTTCGGGTCGGACCTCATCGGCGCGCTGCAGACGGTCCAGCAGCGCCAGCCGACTCCGGACCTGATCCTGATCGAGACCAGCGGCGTCGCCCAGCCGGCCGCGGTGGCGCGGTCGGTCCGGCTGCTGGCTGGTCTTCGCATCGAGGGCATTGTGGTGGTGGCCGACGCGCAGACGCTGCGCCAGCGCAGCGCGGACGCCTACGTGGGCGACCTGGTGCGCCAGCAACTGCGCGAAGCCGACCTCCTGATCCTGAACAAAGCCGAGCCCTGCAGCCCGCCGGCCCTCGTCGATCTGGCCGAGTGGCTCGATGCCCAGATCGCCCCGGACACCCCCCGGATCACCGTCAGCCGGGCCCGCGTACCCGTCGAACTGGTGCTGGACTTTCGCTCTGGCCTTCAGCCGGCCAGCGGGATGGGTCCGCCGGTGACCGGCGAAGCGCCGCTGGACCGCTGGGCGGCACAACCGATGGCCCGTGCGCTGGCACCGGCCCAGGACCGGTTTGTCAGCGACCTGTGCCCGATATCGCGCCCGCTGGATCCCGAGCGGCTGCTGCGGACCCTGCGCGCACCCGACAGCGGAGTTCTGCGCGCCAAGGGATGGATCACCGACCTGAGCGGCCAGCGCCAGCTGCTGCAACTGGTCGGTCGCCGCGCCGAGTGGCTGCCGGTACCCCCGCAGGCAGGCCCCCCAGGGCCGGACCGGCTGCTGGTGATCGGCCTGGCCGGGGTCTACCGACGAGACCCCATGCTATTTAATTAGTAGCTATAAACCCAGTAAACACGGGGCCTTCAGGCCGATTTGATCAAGAAAAACGCAGAACAGAGAATACAGCCGGACCACCAGGGCCCCGCCACGTCACGACACCGTCTGGTAGTACAGGTTCTGGGGGTGCCTGGCCTGGGCAAAGAACAGCCAGCGCTCGGCCAGCAGACCGGGGGCCTGGACCAAGGTGGCGAGCAGCCACGCCCAGCTGCCCGCGCCCCACAGCCCCCCCGCCATCAGCAGCACGGGCA
>VERU01000479.1 GCA_018882485.1 Rhodoferax sp.
GCTCAAGGACTCTCCGGCTCCATCGCGGGTTTAAACCAGCAGAAGCGAATCAGGCAGGCTTGAGCCAGGCTTCGGCCAGCCGCACCCAGTAGGTGGCACCCAGGGGGATCAGGTCGTCGTTGAAGTCGTAGCTCGGGTTGTGGAGCATGCAGGGGCCGCCGCCGTGGCCGATCTCCCGGTGAGCACCATCGCCGTTGGCGATGAAGACATAGCAGCCGGGTTTGGCCTGCAGCATGTAAGAAAAGTCTTCGGCGCCCATGGTGGGCTCCTGCAGCAGCACTTTTTCTTCGCCGACGATGGAGGCGAGCACCTGGCGCGAGAATTCGGACTCGGCGGCGGAGTTGATGGTGGGCGGATAGTTGCGCCGAAACTCGAATTCGCAGGTCAGCCCGAAGGCGGCGCAGGTGTGCTCGGCGATCTGGCGCATGCGCTGTTCGATCAGGTCGAGCACGCTGAAGCTGAAGGTGCGTACGGTGCCCTGCAGTTCGCAGCTGTCGGGTATGACATTGGTGGCCTCGCCCGCATGCATCATGGTGACCGAGATCACGCCGGCATCCACCGGCTTCTTGTTGCGGGTGATGATGGTCTGGAATGCCTGCACCATCTGACAGGCCACAGGCACCGGGTCCAGGCCGTTGTGCGGCAGGGCGGCATGGCCACCCTTGCCACGTAGGGTGATCTTGAACTCGTTGCTGGAAGCCATGACCGGTCCCGGGCTGACGGCGAAATACCCTTGCTGGGTGCCTGGCCAGTTGTGCATGCCGAAAACCGCCTGCATGGGAAAGAGGTCGAACAGGCCTTCCTTGATCATCTCGCGGGCGCCACCGCCGCCTTCCTCTGCGGGCTGGAAGATCAGGTAGACGGTGCCGTCGAAATTCCGATGGTGCGCGAGGTGCTGGGCGGCGGCCAGCAGCATGGCGGTGTGGCCGTCGTGCCCGCAGGCGTGCATCTTGCCCGCATGACGGCTGGCATGGCCGAACGTGTTGAATTCCTGCATCGGCAGCGCATCCATGTCGGCGCGCAGGCCAATGGCGCGGTCCGAGCTGCCGTTGCGGATGATGCCCACCACGCCGGTGGTACCCAGCCCCCGGTGGATGGGGATGCCCCATTCGGTCAGCTTGGCGGCGACCAGATCGGCCGTCCGGACCTCTTCGAAGCAGAGTTCGGGATGGGCGTGGATGTCGCGGCGGATGGCGGAGATGGACGCCGCCTGGGCGACGATTGAATCGATAACTTTCATAATAGGCTCCTCGACCACAGTCTAGCCTCAAGCCGCCATGAACCCCAATGACCCCGCTGAAGCCCGTCAGATCAAGGGTGCCTGCCCCCACGACTGTCCCGACACCTGCTCGCTGGTGACGACGGTGCAAGGTGGTGTGGCCATCCGGGTGCAGGGCAATCCGGACCACCCCCACACGGCGGGGGTGCTGTGCAACAAGGTGTCGCGCTACACGGAGCGCACCTATCACCCGCAGCGCCTGCTGTACCCCATGCGGCGGGTCGGGCGCAAGGGCGAGGGGCGCTTCGAGCGGGTGTCCTGGGACGAGGCCATGGGAGACATTGCCCGGCGGCTGCTGGCCATCACGGCGCGTGGCGGGCGCTCGGCCGAGGCGATCCTGCCTTACAGCTATGCGGGCACCATGGGTCTGGTGCAGGGAGAGAGCATGTCGGCCCGCTTCTTTCATCAGCTGGGCGCCTCGCTGCTGGACCGGACCATCTGCGCCTCGGCGGGCGCCGAGGCCCTGACACACACCCTGGGCGGCAAGCTGGGCATGCGGGTGGAGCATTTCGTGGAGGCGCGCCTGATCCTGATCTGGGGCAGCAATCCCATCACCAGCAATCTCCATTTCTGGCGGCTGGCCCAGGAGGCGAGGCGCCGCGGCGCGCGACTGATCTGCATCGATCCGCGGCGCAGCGAGACCGCCGAGAAGTGCGATGAGCACATTGCGCTGCTGCCGGGTACGGATGGCGCACTGGCGCTGGCGCTGATGCACGAACTGGTGGTGAACGACTGGGTGGACCCCGATTACCTGGAGCGGTACACCTTCGGCTGGGACCGGATGCGAGAGCGCGCGCTGCAATGGTCGCCCGAGCGGGCGGCCGCGATCTGCGGCATCGAAGCGGAGCAGATCCGACGGCTGGCTCAAGCCTACGGATCCTGCCGGGGCGATGCAGGTCCTGCGGCGATCCGGCTCAATTACGGTATGCAGCGCGTAAGGGGGGGCGGCAACGCCGTGCGACTGATCGCAGGGCTTCCCGCCCTGATCGGAGCCTGGAGGCATCGCGGCGGCGGGATGTTGCTCAGCAGCTCCGGCAATTTCCCGGTGAACCGGGCAGCCCTGCAGCGTCCGGACCTGCTGGCCGGCCGCAAGCCGCGCATGCTGAATATGAGCACGATCGGCGACGACCTGCTCCAGCCCACCAGCGATGCTTTCGGTCCGGCCATCGAAGCCCTGATCGTGTACAACAGCAACCCTCTGGCGGTGGCGCCGGACTCGGCCAAGGTGGCGCGCGGACTGGCGCGTGACGATCTGCTGACCGTGGTTCTGGAGCACTTCCAGACCGATACGGCCGACTTCGCCGACTATCTGCTGCCGGCGACGACCCAGCTGGAACACTGGGATGTTCACGCCGGCTACGGGCACACCGATGTGCTGCTC
>VERU01000480.1 GCA_018882485.1 Rhodoferax sp.
CCACTGGCCGGTCGGCAGGGGGTGGACCGTGATCCAGTCCGGGCCTTCTTCGACGGTGGCGCCGAGCTTGCGGCATTCGGCGGCCATGGCCACGATGCGGTCGGTTTCCTTGACGCGCCAGCTTGCGATGTTGGTGAGCGTGGTCGGGCCGTCGGCGTACAGCGCCATCACGGCCAGCGTCATGGCGGCGTCGGGGATGTGGTTGCAGTCCAGGTCGATCGCCCGTAGCGGCCAGCCCTGGCCGGGTTCGCCGCGGCGGATGTGCAGCCAGTTGGGGCCGCTGTCGATGTGTGCGCCCATCTGGCGGGCTGCATCGACAAAGCGGATGTCGCCCTGGATCGAGTCCTGGCCCAGGCCCTGAATTCGGATGCCATTTTGGGCTCCAGGCCCCGTGGTTATTGATCCCAGTGCTATGAAATAGCTAGCGGATGAGGCGTCGGCCTCGACGTGCAGGCTGCCCGGTGAGCGCAAGCGGCTGCCGGCCGGGATGGTGAACCGCTGCCAGCCGTCGCGCACCACGGCCACACCAAAGCGTGCCAGCAGCCTCAGCGTGATCTCGACATAGGGCCGGGAGATCAACTCGCCCACCACCTCGATCACCACATCCCGTTCGGCCACCAGCGGCAGTGCCATCAGCAGCGCCGTGAGGAACTGGCTGGACACGTCGCCGCGCACCCGGATCGGGTCCTGCAGCCTGAGCGCAGGCTGGCCGATGCGCAGCGGCGGATAGCCGGGGCGTCCCAGGTCCTCGATGTGGCAGCCGAGCTGGCGCAAGGCGTCCACCAGGTCGCCGATGGGCCGCTCGTGCATGCGCGGCACACCCCGCAGCTCGAAGTCGCCGCCCAGCACCGCCAGTGCAGCGGTCAGGGGGCGGATCGCCGTCCCCGCGTTACCCATGAACAGGCTGGCCTGGCGCACCGGCAGGCGGCCGGCCAGGCCGTCGACCTCGACGGTGCTGCCCTGCTGACGCACCGCACAGCCTAGCTGGCGCAGTGCGGCCAGCATCACCCGGGTGTCGTCGGAGTCCAGCACATCGTGCAGGGTGGTACGCCCCTCGCACAGGGCCGACAGCAGCAGCACCCGGTTGGAGATGCTCTTGGAGCCCGGCAGCACCAGGGTGCCGGAGGCCGATGCCAGTGGGGGGATGTCAAGAAATTCGGTGGAATACATGGCAGGAATCCATGGCAAGGGTCGGCGCCGCTGCGCCGTTCAGGATGCGGCCGTTGCGCCCGGGCCGCCCGGACCGTCGGGACCGTGCGTCCCGATGGGCGTCAGAGACCCGGTCTGCCCGGCCTGCCAGCGGGTCCGAAGCCGGCGGGCCGATTCGATCAGGGCTTCGAGGGCGGGGCCGTCGCCGCGCTGCAGGGTGGCTTCCAGCCGGTCCAGGGCAGCGCGAAAGGACAGGCTCTGGGCCAGCACGGACTGCCGGTTGGCCAGCAGGATGTCACGCCACATCACCGGGTCGCTGGCGGCAATGCGGCTGAAATCGCGGAACCCGGGGCCGGCCACGGCCAGGCTGGCGGCCGCTCCGGGCTGGCTGTCCAGCCCGTTCATCAGCGCAAACGCCAGCAGGTGGGGCAGGTGGCTGACGGCGGCCACCGCGGCGTCATGGGCCTGGGGCGGCATGTCGATCACCCGGCATCCCAGCGCCTGCCAGAGGCTGCGGGCCAGGTCCAGGGCCTGGGGTCGCGTGTCGGCCAGCGGGGTGAGGATCACCAGGCAGCCGTCGTACAGGCTGGCCTGGGCGTGTTCCACACCCGACACCTCGCGCCCGGCCATCGGGTGGGCCGGAACGAATTGCCCCAGCCGGTCCCCCAGCGCCTGTGCGGCCGCAGCCACCACATCGCCCTTGGTCGAGCCGACGTCCATCACCACCGCCTGGGGTGCCAGCTGTTCGCGCACGGCCGCCAGCGCCCTGCCGGTGGCGCCCACCGGCAGGGCCAGCAGCACCAGATCGCTGCCGGCCGCGGCCGCACCCGCACTGTCGGCGGCTTCATCGATCACGCCCAGGGCCTGCGCGCGCTGCAGGGTGTGGGCCGAGGGGCTGTAGCCGGTGACCCGGCGCACCCATCCGGCGCGCCGCAGCGCCAGCGCAAACGATCCGCCCATCAGGCCGCAGCCGATCAGGCCGAGCTGCTGGATCATCAATCGCCGCTCGGGTAGGCCCCGAGCTGCTTGTAGAAGGCGCACAGGCCCTGCAGCTCGCGCAGCGCACTGGCCACCTCCGGCTGCTGGGGATGGCCGGCGATGTCGATGTAGAAGTAGTACTCCCACTGGCCGGACCGCGCCGGCCGCGATTCGAAACGGGTCATGGAGACGCCGTGCTGCTTGAGCGGCACCAGCAGGTCGTGCACCGCGCCGGGCCGGTTGGGCACCGAGACGATCAGGCTGACGCAGTCGCGCCCGGTGGCCGACGGCGTGGGAAGCGTCTGGGGCAGGCAGACCACCGCGAAGCGGGTGCGGTTGAACGCGTCGTCCTGGATGGCCGGGGCCACGATGTGCAGGCCGAACTCGCTGGCCGCACGTTCTCCCGCGATCGCGGCCCAGGCCGGGTTGCCGGCGGCCAGCCGGGCGCCTTCGGCGTTGCTGGAGGCAGCGCGGCGCTCGACCTGTGGCAGGTGGGTGTTGAGCCAGCCCTGGCACTGGGCCAGCG
>VERU01000481.1 GCA_018882485.1 Rhodoferax sp.
ATCTTGAAGGGTGGCGCCTTGCGCAGGGCGGTGGTCGGTGAGGACGAAGGTACTCTGGTGTTCACTTGATCCCGGTTCGAAATGGGACTGCGCTGTGATCCGTGATGGAACGGGTCCGTTAACGAGGAACATGCCATGACCATTGCTGAAATCAAGCGCAACCTGGAAGCCAAAATGGAACAGTCCATCGTGGCCTTCAAGAACAATTTGACCAAGATCCGAACCGGTAGAGCAAATCCTGCCTTGCTGGATGCCGTTCAGGTGGACTATTACGGATCACTCGTGCCTGTCAGCCAGGTCGCGAATGTGTCTCTACTGGATGCCAGGACGATCAGCGTTCAGCCTTGGGAAAAAGGCATGGGTTCCAAGATCGAGAAGGCCATCCGAGACAGCGACCTCGGCCTGAACCCTTCTTCCATGGGAGAACTGATCCGGGTGCCCATGCCCGCCATGTCGGAAGAGCGTCGCAAGGAACTAACCAAAGTGGTTCGTTCAGAAGGGGAGTCGGCAAAGGTTGCCGTGCGTAACCTGCGACGTGATGCCAATGACGCGGTCAAAAAGTTGGTGAAGGATAAATCAGCGTCCGAGGATGATCAGAAGCGCTCTGAGGCGGACATCCAGAAATTGACCGATCGTCACATTGGTGTCGTTGATCAATTGGTCGCAGCCAAGGAGCAGGACATCATGTCGGTCTGATCTGGCTCGGCAAAACACGATTCAACGAGCCTGGGCCATGCTTGCGAAGCGGGTTGTCACAGCGGTTATTCTGCTGTTTGCCATAGTTCCATCACTTATCGCGAAAGATCCCCGCTGGTTCGCTGTGGTGCTGACGATTTTGGTTGCTGCAGGGTGCTGGGAGTGGGGACGGCTCAATCAGATTGGTAGCGGCTGGTCCGCGCTGTGTGGTGTGGCGCTTGCATCACTTTGTCTGGTTTCGTGGCACTGGGTTTCAACGTCTGGGATAAGTAGTTCGTTTTATGTTGTGGGTGGTGTGGCCTGGGTTATCGGTGGCGCGTGGGTTCTGTATAGAGGCGCCGGCCGCTGGCTTCGGATCCCCGCTCACGTTCGCCTGGCTTTGGGTTTCGTCGGCTTGTGGACTGCGTGGAACGCCACCCTGGAACTCAAGGCGGTAGGAGCGCACGTTCTGTTTTCCGTTCTTTGCCTCGTTTGGTTCGCCGATACGGGGGCGTATTTCGCCGGACGATCCCTCGGCGGGCGCTGGATCTCGTCCAGGTTGGCCCCGACCATCAGCCCCGGGAAGACGTGGGAGGGCGTTGCAGGCGCTGTGGTCAGCGTTCTCATGCTTGCGGTGGCCTGGGGCATCCTGGATCGGGTATACCTTGTCACGGTCCCCAGTCTGTTCACCCGTCTGGCCGCCCTGGGCCCTCTTGCGGCTATCGTGCTGCTGGTTTCTCTGGTGGCGATGAGTGTCGTTGGAGATTTGTTCGAGTCGTTGGTCAAGCGTGGCGCTGGGGTCAAGGACAGCAGCGGACTGTTGCCTGGTCACGGTGGGATACTGGATCGCTTAGACGCCTTGCTGCCCACCATGCCACTCGCTCTCCTGCTGTACCGCTTCGTGGGGTCTCTGTCATGAGCGGTCGATCCGAAATGACCCAGAAGGTCGCGGTGCTCGGTTCCACTGGTTCCGTCGGTGCCAGCACGCTAGACGTCGTTGCCAGGCACCCGCAACGTTTTGAGGTTTTTGCGTTGACCGCTGCAACGAAGGTGGACGCCCTGCTTCAGCAGTGTGTTCGATTCAACCCTCGTTTTGCCGTTATGGTTGGTGAAGAACAGGGCCGTACACTGGAGCGGCGTTGTCGGGACCACGGCCTACAGACTCGTGTTCTCATCGGAGCCTCTGCCCTTGCCGAGGTGGCAGGGCATGACGACGTCGATCTGGTGATGGCGGCCATCGTGGGTTCAGCGGGGCTGGCCTCCTGTCTAGCCGCGGCAAAAAAGGGAAAGCGGCTGCTGCTTGCGAACAAGGAAGCTCTGGTAGTGGGGGGTGAACTGTTCATGCGAGCCGTACGCGACGGCGGCGCTCGTTTGATACCGATCGACAGCGAGCATTCGGCCATTTTTCAAGCCTTGCCGGACGATCCCGCGTCTTGGAATCAACAGATCGACAAGATTATCCTGACCGCTTCCGGAGGACCGTTTCGCGAACTCATGCCTGAGTCGTTGAAGTATGTAACTCCAGAGCAAGCCTGTGCGCACCCCAATTGGGTGATGGGGCGAAAGATCTCTGTGGATTCGGCAACGATGATGAACAAAGCCCTGGAGGTGATTGAGGCTCACTATCTATTTGGGTTGGCTGGCCGTCGTATTGAGGTCGTGATCCACCCGCAGAGTGTGATTCACTCTATGGTCCAGTACCGCGACGCGTCTGTGATTGCGCAATTGGGCACCCCTGACATGAAAGTTCCGATCGCCTACGGTTTGTCATGGCCGCACCGCATCGAGTCCGGCGCAACTCGTCTGGATTTCGCCAGTCTCAGCTCACTGACTTTTGAGTCGCTGGACGACCGCAGCCACAGGCTACGATTTCCGGGCGTTGCTCTTGCATGGCAGGTGCTTGAATCCAAGCCTGGTACCCCAGTGGTCCTGAACGCTTCCAATGAGGTGGCTGTTGACGCGTTTCTCTCC
>VERU01000482.1 GCA_018882485.1 Rhodoferax sp.
GGCCTGGCCCTGATGACCAATGCCCTGGCCTACCTGGGCGGCACCGTGCTGTGCCGGCGGCTGCTGCGTCGCCTGACATTGCGCCGCACGGTCGCCTGGGCCGGGGCGCTGTCGCTGGCCGGCGGCCTGCTGATGGCGCTGCCGGTACTGGCCGGCTGGAACCATGGCGGCCTGATGCTGCTGGCGCAGTGCCTGTTCATGATGGGCCATGGCATCCACCAGCCCTGCGGCCAGACCGGCGCGGTCGGCCCCTTTCCCCAGGCGGCGGGCATGGCCTCGGCGCTCAACGGACTGATGATGATGCTGGCCGCCTTCGCCATGGGGCAGTGGCTGGGCGCGCACCTCGACGGCAGTACCCGACCGCTGGCGCTGGGGCTGGGATTCTGGGCACTGCTGACGGCGCTGTGCGCCTGGACCGTGGTGCGCTGGCAGGAAGACCATGGCGCGGCCTGAACCACCCGCCGCGACGGAACCCCGGGCGACGGTGCCGCCGGGCTACATCGCCCTGGCGGGCCCCACGGCCAGCGGCAAGACGGCCGCCGCCCTGGCGATCGCTGCCGAACTGCCGGTGGAAATCGTCAGCGTGGATTCCGCCCTGGTCTACCGTGGCATGGACATCGGCACGGCCAAGCCCGGCGCCGGTGAGCGGGCGGCCGCGCCGCACCACCTGATCGACATCCGCGACCCACTGCAGGCCTACAGCGCGGCCGAGTTCCGGGCCGACGCCCTGGCGCTGATCGGTGCCATCCGCGCCCGCGGGCGCATCCCGCTGCTGGTGGGGGGCACGATGCTGTATTTCAAGGCGCTGGACCAGGGCCTGGACGACCTGCCCCGTGCCGATCCGGGGCTGCGCGCCAACCTCGAGGCGCGCGCCCGCGCCCAGGGCTGGCCCGCCCTGCATGCCGAGCTGGCGCGGGTGGACCCGGTCACCGCCGCCCGGCTGGCCCCCAACGACAGCCAGCGCATCCAGCGCGCGCTGGAAGTCTGGCACCTCACCGGACAGGCGCTGTCGCAGCTTCATGCTATCCATAACAGAGCTATAAACCCATACAGGACGGGGGCTGAGACCGGTTTTGATCCCCATGATTCGGATACGGGGCCGCGGCTGCTGCTGTCGCTGGAGCCGGTGGACCGGGCCTGGCTGCACCAGCGCATTGGCGAGCGCTTCGACGCCATGCTGGCGGCCGGCCTGCTCGATGAAGTGCTGGCCCTGCGGGCACGCGGGGACCTGCATCCCGATCTGCCCTCCATGCGCTGCGTGGGCTACCGGCAGGCCTGGGAAGCCCTGGACGGTCGCTGGCCGCTGCCCGAGCTGCGCGAGCGCGGCGCGGCGGCCACGCGGCAACTGGCCAAGCGCCAGATCACCTGGCTGCGGGCCAGCCCGCAGCGCCACATCGTGGCCTGCGACCAACCGGGTGCGGTGAGCCGGGTGCTGGCGCTGGCGCGCGGCTTTGCCGAAGGACGCAGCTGATGCTGTCGGTGCGCGGCCTGGGCAAGCGCTACGGCGACTCGGCCGTGTTCGCCGGGGTGGACCTGACGGTGGCGCCGGGTGAGTTCGTGGCCATCATCGGCGAATCAGGGGTGGGCAAGTCGACCCTGCTCAATTGCCTGGCCGGCCTCGACAGCTGGGACAGCGGTGAGGTCCAGCTGGCTGGGCAGTCACTGGGCCGGCTGGACGACGAGGCGCTGGCGCGGCTGCGGCGCGAGCGCGTCGGCTTCGTGTTCCAGGCCTTCCATGTGCTGCCGCACCTCGATGTGGCGCAGAACGTGGCGCTGCCGCTGATGCTGCTGGGCCGGCACGACCCGATGCGGGTGCAGGCCATGCTGACGGCCGTGGGGCTGGCGGGCCTGGGTGCGCGCCTGCCGCAACAGCTCAGCGGCGGCCAGTTGCAGCGGGTGGCGATCGCCCGGGCGCTGGTGCATCGCCCGGGGCTGCTGCTGGCCGACGAGCCCACCGGCAACCTGGACCCCGGCACCGCCGAGCGGGTGATGGACCTGCTCAGGACGCAGACGCGGGAGCACGGGACGGCGCTGGTGCTGGTGACCCATTCCCGCCCGGCTGCCGAACGCGCCGACCGGGTATTGCAGCTGCACCACGACGGCCTGCGGCCGGGCTGAGTCCCGGCGCCGGCACCAGCCTCCCAGGCCTCAGCGCCCGCAGGCCTGGCGCCAGCGGGCGAAATCGCCGGCGGTCGCCGGGTCGGTGGGCGGATACAGGCCCAGGATGCTGCGCCCGTGGCGCTGCACCTGTTCGGTCACGAAATCCTCGAAAACCGTCATCTCCACCGCCTCGGCGGCCACCTCATCGGCCAGATGGGCCGGAATCACGGTGACGCCCTCGCGGTCGCCCACCAGCACATCGCCGGGCCAGACCGCGACATCGCCGCAGCCGATCGGCACATTGATGTCCAGCGCCTGGTGCAGGGTCAGGTTGGTGGGGGCGCTGGGGCGCTGGTGGTAGGCCGGGAACGGCAGCCTGGCGATCTCGGGGCTGTCGCGGAAGCCGCCGTCGGTGACGACGCCGGCCACGCCGCGCACCATCAGCCGGGTGACGAGGATGGCGCCGGCGGAGGCCGCGCGCGCGTCACGGCGGCTGTCGATCACCAGCACCGCGCCCGGCGGGCAGTCCTCCACCGCCTTGCGT
>VERU01000483.1 GCA_018882485.1 Rhodoferax sp.
CGGGTGGCCGTACCGAGTCCATTCTGCTGTCCATGCCGCCACTGGTCAGCTGGTCCTACCAGCACCAGCCCGCGCCGGACAGCCCGGAGGCCGAACTCACCCGCCGCTACCTGGTGCGCCGGGACTGGGTCTGACATGTCGCAGGCCGTCGTCAGTCCGGCAGCGGGCCGGCGCGTCGGCTTTCTGGGCGGTGCGTTCGATCCGCCACACCGGGCCCACCGGGCCCTGGCGCAGGCCGCCTTGTCGCACCTGCAACTCGACGAGTTGCGCATCGTTCCCACCGGACAGGCCTGGCACAAACCGCGGACCCTGACGCCCGGTGTGCACCGCCTGGCCATGGTTGGGCTGGCCTTGGGTGACCTGCCGGGCGCGGTAGTTGACCGCTGCGAGCTCGACCGCAGCGGACCCAGCTACACGGTCGATACGCTGGAGCAGTGGCGGTCCGGGCACCCGGGCGATGCGCTCTTTCTGATCATCGGAGCGGACCAGGCGCGGGCGCTGCCCACCTGGCACCGCTGGCAGCATCTGCTGACCATTGCTACAATTTGCGTAGCTGAAAGGCCAGAATCCACGTGGCTTGCAGCCCGAAATAATGCCCAAAACGCGCCGCAAGCCATTGCCCCGCTCCGCGGGCGGGATGCCGGCTTCGGGTCCTGGCGGACCCTTCCCATGCCCGCCATGCCGCTGAGCGCGACCGCAATCCGCCAGCGCCTGGCCGCCGGACAGGACGTCGCCGAGTGGGTGACCGAGCCTGTGGCGCGTTATATTGCGTTACACCGTTTGTACCAAAGGCCTTGATGAACACCGTTTCCAGCTCCCGCAAGAACATCCAGAAACTCCAGCGCGCCATCGTCGACGGGCTGGAAGACGTCAAGGCGGTGGATATCCGGGTTTTCGATAGCGAAGCGCTGTCCCCCCTGTTCGAACGGGTGGTGATCGCCTCCGGGGCATCGAGCCGCCAGACCAAGGCGCTGGCCTCCAGCGTCATCGATGCGGTGCGCAGCGCGGGGTTTCCCAAGCCGCGCACGGAGGGCGAGGCCAATGGCGAATGGATCATCATCGACTGCGCGCAGGCCGTGGTGCATGTGATGCAGCCGCAGATCCGCCAGTACTACCACCTGGAGGAATTGTGGGGCGACAAACCGGTGCGTCTGAAGCTCGGCGCGGCCAAGCCTTTGCCCAAGGCCGCCGCAGAGCCGGCCCGCACGGCCACGCCGACCCGCTCGGCCACGGCCCGTCAGGCGTCCAAACCGACCGTTGCGCCGGGCGTGGCGGGCGCCGCCAGCAGCGGCCGGGTGGCCAGAGCGGCCAACCCGACCCGGGCCACCCGAGCGGCTCAACCTGCTCAGCCGGTCCAGGCTGTCGGGGTGGCGGCCAAGACGGCCAAGACAGCCAAGACGGCCAAGACGGCCAAGGCCGTCGTGTCGGCCAAGCCGGCCAAGGCCGTCGTGTCGGCCAAGCCGGCCAGGGCAGTTGGTCCGGCCAAGCCGGCCAGGACCGGCCCTGCAGCCAAAGCGCTCAAGACCGTGGTGGTTCCGGCGTCCTCCCGCCGCCGGCCAGCACCGGCCACCCGGGCGGCGTCTGCGGTCGGCCGACCCGCCCCGCGCGCCAAGACCTGAGCGGGCTTCCGGTGCGTTTGATCGTGGTCGCGGTCGGGCAACGGGTGCCCGAATGGGCGCAGCGTGCCTGGGACGATTACGCCAAGCGGCTCCCGCCCGAGTTGAGGTTCGAACTGCGGGCCGTCAAGACCGAGCCACGGGCGGCGCGCAAGCTCGAGTCGCTGCTGGCGGCCGAGCGGCAGCGTATCGAGGCGGCCCTGCCCCGAGGGGCCCGGGTGGTGGCGCTCGACGAGCGGGGAGTCCGCACCGACACCGTGGGCCTGGCCGCCCGGTTGCAGGGTTGGCAACGTGACGCCCAGGATGTGGCCCTGGTGATCGGGGGTCCCGATGGCCTGGAGCCCGCCTTCCGGCAGGCGGCCCACGAGCGCCTTTCGCTGTCGGACCTGACACTGCCCCACGCGCTGGTGCGCGTGCTGCTGGTGGAACAGCTGTACCGCGCCTGGTCGATCAACGCCAACCATCCCTATCACCGCGAGTAGCCCGCCATGTCGGCCTTCATCTACCTGGCCTCCCAAAGCCCGCGCCGTCGCCAGCTGCTGGAGCAGCTGGGGGTGGCGCACCGCCTGCTGCTGCCCGATGCGTCCGAGGCGTTGCTGGAGTCAAAGGCCTGAATCACCAGGTCCAAATTGCCTTCCGCCGTGCCCGCCACCACATAGGCCTTCTCCATTTGCGCTGCGGTCATGGACGCGCCATTGGTGTAGGTGGGGCTGGTGTTGCCGTCGATGATTTTGATCAAGCCTGGGGCCGACGGGCCCGTGGCCGTGGTCAAGGCCACTTGGTAGCTGGCAATGGTTGGGGTGCCCGCCGTCACATCGGCATCGCTCACGCTGAACAGGCTTTTCAGGGCCACCTGGCTGGAGGCATCGGTGGTGGACACCTTCAAAGAGCGCACCACGCCGCTGCTGATGTACTCGCCCGGCTTGCCTGACCCCACCGTGTCCACCGTGAGGATGGGCGTGTCGTTCAGGTCCAGCGCATCGCCGCGCACCCGCAACGTGTAACTGCCAGGGTCATAGGT
>VERU01000041.1 GCA_018882485.1 Rhodoferax sp.
CCCCAGGGTGTCCTGGGCGCGCAGTGCAGAGCGCGCGCAGTGGGCGAACAGGCGCAGCGCCTCGTCACCGGCCTGGTGACCCCGGCTGTCGTTGATGGGCTTGAAGAAATCCAGGTCCGCCATCATCAGCGACACCGGCGAACCCTTGCGCGCGGCGCGCCGCAGTTCGTGGTGGGCCAGGTCCATGAACGAACCGCGGGCCCGGGCCTGGGTCAGGGCGTCGTGCGTGGCCAGGAAGCTCAGGCGCTGCTGGATGTGATCGGCCGTCATCAGGATGAAGCCGGTGGACGAGGCCAGACCGAAGACCAGCACGCTGAGGTAAAGCCCGATGGAGCCGGAACTGCCCGTGAACAGGCCCACCGCGGATTCGTTGTGGGTCAGGGCCTCGAAAGCGCGCAGCGCATTGCCCGCTGCCAGCCCGGCGAATGAGGCGATGGTCAACCAGCGGGGATGGTTGATCCGGTTCGCGTTACGGTACAGGCTGAAGGCGGTCAGCCCGCAGGCGAGCGCCAGCCAGCCGGTGGCGACCACCACCCGGATCCAGTGGTCCTCCACACCGAGCAGCAGGCCCATGATCAGCAGCGACGACAGGGCCGCCAGCCAGCCCCAGCGCGCAGGGGCCGGGCGTCCGTCGAAACGGCGGGCCGCCATCAGGTAGAGCACACAGGCCGTCATCACCGAGGCATTGCCGCCCACCATGGACAGCTCGAAAGGGATGGAGTCGCGCAGGCCGATCAGCGCCACACCGACCGTCAGCAGCAACTGAGCAATGCCGTACAGGCTGAGGCCGCGCGCCACCGGGTCATCGACCGAGCGACGCATGGCGAACAACTCCCAGCTGAAAACCGGCAAGGCCAACGCAGCCGCCAGCAGCAGCGTTCGCGCATCCAGTACGATCTCGGCCCCCATCTGCACCTCCCGGTCTGCGGATGATAAACGGTCGATACCCGGCTGCCCATACCCTGCGGCTGAGCGCCGACGGGATAGGCGGGGCCGGCGATCAGTCCAGGGGGGCCAGCTCCGCCACCCCCCGACGCAAAACCGGCAGGTCTCGCCCTTGCACCCGGGCCTCGAACCGGACCCGGTCGCGCTGCGGCCACAGCCAGATCTCCAGTCCCTCACCGGGATGAACCGGTGCCGCAAATCGGGCGGCGAGGCTGCGCAGACGGCGGGGATCGCCCTGGGCGCAAGCCTGCAGGACCGACCAGCAGGCCAGACCCAGGGTGGCCACGCCATGCAGTATCGGGCGGGCAAAACCCGCAGCCAGGGCGGCCTGAGCGTCAACATGGATCGGATTGAGATCGCCCAGCAGACGAAACAGCAAGGCGCTGTCCGGTCGCGTGGGCCGAAGATCACGCACATCGGGCGCACCGGTCGGCGCCACCGGCAGTTCATCCAATGGATCGTCCACGGCCGCACCGGGCTGGGTCTGGCTGAACCCGCCATCGCCCAGGCAGGCCAGCACCTGTTGCATGCACGCCATCAGCCTGCCCTGGGGTTCGTGGATGCGGCGCTCCACCACCACCCGGGCGCCGCGAGCGGGCCCCAGATCCCACACGTGGGTGATCCGGTTATGGGCCCGCAAGGGTGCACCCAGGCCGGGCAGGTGGTGGACCTGCAGGCGGAATTCGGCCAGCACCACCTGGCGTCCATCGATGCCGCTGCCAGGGTCCCGCATCCATGGTCCGGGGTGACCCAGGGTGGCCAGCTGGGTGGGCAGCACGCGCGCGCCACCGATGGCATCCTGCAGCACCAGCGGCCGGGTCTGTGCATCGACCGGGTTGACGCCCAGGCCCAGGCTGAGGGCGTGCAGCGCCGCATCACGCGCCGACAGGCTGCAATCGACGACGGGAAAGCGGCGGTCCCTGAGCGCCCGAGTATCGATCGCCACGGCATCAGTCCGCCAGGCCGCGACGGGTCAGTTCAACGGCGCGCTCATGCACAAGGCCCGCGTTCGGCGGCTGCAGGGTCTTCGCCCTCGTCCCATAGCGTGATCGCACCTTCCGGGCACTGGCTGGCGCCGAGTCGGGCCTGCTCCTCGAACCCGGCTGCGACCTGCGCACCATCCGATTGGCAAAAGCCCTGTTCGTCCAATGCGTAGACCTCGGGCGCCCGGGCAGCGCACAGCGCATGTCCCACGCACAGTCCGGGTTCGAGACGGATCCTCATGGTGTCGACCCCATCACCGGCCAGGCAAGGTTCACCTCGACAGGCGACCAAACCAGGCCCCCGCGGGTGGCCACTTCGCCGTCCGAAGCCCGGTGAAACGCCGGAATCTGGGCAATCCACTCCTCGAGGAAAATCCTCATTTCCAGGCGGGCCAGGTTCGAACCCAGGCACCGGTGGGGCCCGGCCCCGAAGACCAGGTGGGTACTGACCGGGCGGCTGAAGTCCACCGTCAGCGGATCCTGCGTGGCCTGGTTGCAGATGCCGTAGACATGGGCGGGAAACACCAGACGGTCCCCGGCCTTCAGATCCACGCCCGCGTAATGCATGTCGGTGGTGACACCGCGCTCGGTGCCGGCCACACCATGCACCCGCATGAGTTCCTCGATGGCCGCTGGAATCAAGCCGGGGTCCTGAACCAGTTGTCGGTAGTGGTCGGGGTGATCCGCCAGAAACAGCATGAAGAACGACAGCGTAGCCGCCACCGTGTCCAGGCCACCCAGGAACAACAGGGTGACCATGCCGATCTTCTCGTCATCATCCAGCACCCGATCGCCGATGCGTCCGTGAACCACGAGGCTGACCAGATCGTCGGCGGGCTGCTGTTCGCGCGCCGCAATCAACCCACGCAAATAGGTCGCCAGATCTTCCAGGGCGGCCAGACGGTCCTTCACATCCGGGCTGCGGGTGAAGCGGTCGGCCATCGCACTGAGTTGTTCGCGGTCCTGCAAGGGCGCCCCTGCCATGCGGAGAAACAGCACGACGGGAAAAATGCGGGCGATTTCACCGACGAATTCGCATTGACCCCGGTCACGGACGGCGGCAATCAGTTCCCTGGCCAGATCCCGGATCGCTGGCGCCATGGTCTGCACGCCAGAAGGCGAAAAAAAACCGTTGACGATGCGCCTGAGCTCGGTGTGTTCGGGCGGATCGGACTGGTTGGGCAGGGTACGCGGGTTCCGCTGGTTCGCCGGATTGTGGCGGGGATGGCTGGAGAACTTGTCCGGCTGGCGCAGCATGTCCCGCGCGATCTCGGCCCGGGCCACCACCCAGTGGCCCCGGTCATGCGGCGTGAAGAACAGATCGGGCGACGCCTGGAACAGCGCGCTCACCTGCTGGTGCGGGCAGCGGGCCAGCTCCGGGCCGCTGAACCGGTCGAAATCGACCACACGGTCGGCGGGTACATGGGCGGGTATGGCCATGCGGTGATCCTTCAGCGGGAGACGCCGCCCGCCTTCAGGCGCACCTGCTCGTACCAGGAGCCCGGGGCAAACCATTCCACCGTGATGGTGCGGTCCTGGATCAGCCACTGGTCGTCCAACCGGCTGAACCAGTCGGTGTAGACGCCGGCATGATCCAGGCCGAAAGCCGACAGGGTCATGAAGTAGGTACGGCCCCGTGCCGAGGTGTCGGACAGCAGGTCCACCCGCGAGGTGGTGAGGTTGTGGCGCAGCAACGGGACCGCAGCACCCGCCGCGCGGTCCGGGCGACCCGGGCCGATCACCCGGGCGTAGAAGGCCTCGATGGCGGCACGGCCCTGCATGACGCCGCCGCTGGAGACCTCCAGCCGCGCATCGGGGGAGAACGCTGCCACCACGCCGTCCACCTCGCCGCTGTCCACCGATGTGGCGTAGAGCGCCATGGTGTGATGGATCTGTGCGCGCGCAAGACCGGGGGACTGAGACATGACAGGACTCCTCAGGGTTGATTGCCCGTAATATAAATTAAAGCCGGTATAAATATACAACAAGCAAATTCATCGTATAGTCGTTGCGCGAAAAACTCCAGGGGCTTGCATGCGCCACATTCCCGTTTACCAAGTCATCGCCGAAGACCTTCAGGCCATGGGGGTGGATTCCGTGTTCGGGCTGATGAGCGATGACATCTGCCAGCTGGTGGCCACGCTGGACGCGATCGGTGTTCGATTCATCGGCGCCCGCCATGAATGCCAGGCGGTGATGATGGCCATGGGCTACGCGGCCGCCAGCCAGAAGCTGGGAGTGGCACTGGTCGGACGCGGCCCGGCCATGGCCAATGCGATCCACGGCAGCGTCTCCACCAGCCGCACCCAGCATCCGGTGCTGATCATGTCGGGAGATGCGCCCCTGCAGCAGGGTGCGCACAACCCGCTGGGACCGGACCTCAAGGCCTTTCCTGCGGCGGCCATCCTGCGGGCCTGCGGCATCCCCACCTTCGTGCCGGGCAGCGCGGACACGGCCCGCCAGACGCTGGCCGATGCCGTCGCACAGACGCGTTACGGCCGCACCGCGGCCCTGCTGCTGCCCACCGATGTGCAGGTGGGCTACACCCAGGTTCCGTCCAGCGAGCAGCCCTTCCTGAGCTGGGAACGCGTGCGGCCCTGCGAACCCGCTGCCGAGCGCGCCATCGAGACGGCGGCGCGCGTGCTGGCCAGCAGCCGTCGCCCGCTGATCGTCGCCGGGGTCGGGGCCTACCGGGCGGGCGCGCGGCCGGCGATCGAGGCGCTGGCCGAGAAGACCGGTGCGCTGCTGATCAACGCCCTGAAGGCCAAGGACCTGTTTGCCGGCCATCCCTATGACCTGGGCATTCTGGGCTCATCGTCCCACTCGGTGGCCCGCCAGCTGGTTGAACAGGCGGACGCGGTCATCGCCATCGGCGTGGCCCTGAACTCTCTCACCATGAGCTCCGGAAGCGCCCTGCCAGCCGTCCCGCTGATCCACATCGATGCCATGCGGCAGCACATCGGTCGCTGGTGGCCGGCCGATGTGGCGATCGTCGGCGATGCGCGGCTGGCTACGCAGCAGCTGACCGCCGCAGTGCCCGCGCGCGACGCGGCCGAAAAACCCTTCCACACGGCCGAAGTGCGTGAGCGGATCGCCCGCTTCGACCACCGTCAGGATTTCGTCGATGCCAGCACCGAGCGGACGCTGGACCCGCGACTGCTGGCGCTGACCCTGAGCGAGTTGCTGCCGGAGAACCGCCACGTGGTCTACGACGGCGGGAACTTCATGGCAAATTGGGCCTACGTGAGCGTGTCCGATCCCGGACACTTCACCCACACGCTGGATTTCGGATCGGTCGGCCTGGGCATTGGCACTGCAATCGGGGTGGCGCGTGCCTGTCCGGATCGCACGGTGGTGCTGTTCATCGGTGATGGTGGCCTGCTGATGACCATGGGGGAGATCGAGACCGTGATCCGCGAGGATCTGCCGCTCGTCATCGTGGCCATGAACGACGCCGCCTACGGCGCCGAAGTCCACATCCTGCGGGGCCAGAACCTGCCCACAGCCAAGGCGGAATTCTTCGATGTGGACTTCGCACCCATGGTCGCGCCCCTGGGTTTCGAGGCCCACACGATCCGCCACCTGGATGAACTGCGCGCCCTGGCGCCGCTGCTCGCCAACCCGGGTGGCCCGGTGTTTCTCGACTGCAAGATCAACGCCAACGTGATCGCGCCGTTCATCACCGAATTCACGCACCGGGACACGCGGCGCTGAGCGGCACCGGGACAACCCGGTGCGCCACGCAGCCTCAGGGCGACACCAGGACGCCGTCCGCGTAAAGCAGGGCGTCGTGGCCGCGGCAGGCGGCCCGAACCCGGGATCCGGGCTCGAACACCCGCTGCGCCGTGGGTTGGGTGGCGTACAGCACCTGTCCCTGCAGGTCGACGACATGGTCCGTCACTGCCCCGGCATACAGGACATCGCTGACGCGTCCGGGCGGCAAAAGCAGCCAGCCGGGGGGCGGTGACTCGTCTTCGGCGAACAGCTGCAGGGACTCCGGGCGGATGAACAGCTGCAGCGAACCGGGACGGTCGGGGACCTTACCGAACACACCGAGATCCCCGGACAGCGGTCCAGCCTCCGTCACCCAGCCACCATCCCGTCGCAGGGCCAAGGCATTGCGGATGCCCAGGAACCGGGCCACATAGTCGGAAGCTGGCCGCTCGAAGACCTCTCGCGGCGTGCCCAGCTGAACGATGTCGCCTGACCGCATGACGGCCACCCGGCTGCCGAGGTTGAAGGCCTCGACCTGATCGTGGGTGACATAAATCCCGGTGAAGCCGAGCTTGCGATGAATGGCGCGCAGGTGGGCGCGCAGTTCGACCCGCAGCAAGGCGTCGAGATTGGACAGGGGCTCGTCGAGCAGCATCACCTTGGGTTCGGAGGCCAGGGCACGGGCCAGCGCGATGCGCTGCTGCTGGCCGCCACTGAGCATGGCCGGAATGCGATCTGCCAGATGGGCGCACTGGACGGTCTCCAGCATGGTCCGGACCTGCTGCGCGCGCTTCACCCTGGGCACGCCGCGCGCGGCCAGCGGATAGCCCACATTGGCCTCCACCGTCATGTGGGGCCACAGCGAATAATTCTGGAAGACCATGCCGATGTCGCGCTCATGGGTCGGGATGTTCAGGCCGCGTTCGCCATCAAAGACAGGCCGGCCCTCCAGCACGATGCGGCCTTCCTGGGCCTCCTCCAGACCCGCCACGCAACGCAGCAGGGTGGTCTTGCCGCAGCCACTGGGGCCCAGCAGGATGAGCATCTCTCCCGCCTCGATGGTGAGACTGACCCGGTTGACGGCCACCACGCCCGCCGGTCCTTCATAGCGCTTGAGCAGCGACTGGATCTGCAGTTCGTGCAAGGGCTGTCCTTTCAGATTTTCTTGAGGGAATCGCTACCGCCCGACCACAGGGCCAGGGCCACGCCCAGCACCGTGACCGCCACCATGATGAGGGCCAGCACGGCGACCTCGGCATACACACCACCGGCCCAAACGTCGTACATGACGCTGCCGATCACCTGGGTCCGGGCGGAACGCACCATGAGCGAGGCGCTGAACTCATGAAACAGCAGCACGAAGGTCAGGGCAGCCGTCGAGGCCACCCCCTTGCGGCACAGGGGCAGGAGAACTTTCCAGAAGGAGCGCCAGGCCCCGGCCCCGCTGGTGTGCGACGCCTCTAGGAATTCCGACCCGGTCCCCATCAGGGTGGTCAGTTGCAGCCGGGTCGCATGGCCGATCATCAGGGTGACATAGGTGATGACGAGCACGGCCAGGGTGCCGTAGAGCTGCAGCGGCGGCTGCGAGTAGGTGAACAGCAGGCCGAAACCCATCAGCGATGCGGGAACCGCGAGCGGCGTGGTGGCGATGAGATCGATCAGCCAGCGGACCGGTCGGGCCACGCGGTGGCGCTCGACCAACGCGAACGCCATGGCAAAACCCAGCGGGATGAGCAGTGCGATGGCGATGAGCGACGTCCGGATGCTGGTCATCACGGCATCCACCAGCGCCGGATTGTTCAATACCGAGACCCAGTGGCGCAGGGTCAGGGTCTCGAAGTGGACGGTGCCGCTCCAGAACGGCGAAAACGAGACGTAGGCGATCGCCAGCAAGGGCAGCACGGTGGTGAGAACGAGGTACAGGGCAATCACCGCCGCGGCCCACCAACTGCTCTGACGCATGTCGTAGCGGGCCCGCGCCGAGACCACCACATAGCGCCGCTGCTCCCGCAGCGCCAGCCGCTGCAGCAGGACCACCACCACGCCCGCCAGCAGAATGGGCAGGCCCAGCGCCGCGCCGAGGCCGAAGTCGATGGGGTACTTCAGGGTGAGGTAGAACATCTCGGTTGTCAGCACGTCGATCTTGGCGGTGCGCCCGAGCAGCAGCGGCGCGGTGAACTGGCCCATGCCCAGCAGGAACACCACGCCGGCCGAAAACACGATCGACGGCCTGAGCAGGGGCAATGTCACCGTGAAGAAACGCCGCAGCGCGGATGCGCCACAGGCCGCTGCGGCGGCACTGAGCTCCTGCCCCATGTTCTTCAGGCCGGTCAGCACGAAGACATAGACGAAGGAACTCAGCAGCAGCCCGGTGATGATGACAATCCACTTGACGGTGTAGACGTCGAACGGCCCTTCCTCCAGGCCGGAGAAGAAGGGCAGCTGGCGCAGCGCCATGTTCAGGTATCCGACCCGGGGCGACAGCAGAAAGATCCAGCCGGTGACCGCCGCCACGGCCGGGACCACCAGGGGCAGGATCGGCGCGATCTCCCCCACGGCACGAACCCGCTGCGGCAGCAGCGAGGCGCACCAGGCCAGCAATGTGCCCAGGACAACGGCCAGCGCACTCGACAGCAGGGCCAGCACGATCGTCACCTGCACCGTCCTGCCGATCCGGGGCAGCTCGGACAACCGGACGAACGCCGAAGCCGAGTCGGCGAACGCCCGCCACTGCAGCTGAATCACGGGACCCACCACGGCGAAACCGACCACCAGGGCCAGCAGCAGCCAGGCCGACTGGGGCAGCATCCGGCGGCGCCAGATGCCGCCGGATCCCCAGGCTGAACGGCCCCACCACACGGCGCGCCGGTTCATCGGCTCGAACCGGACAACATGACCACAGGCATCAGGCCCTGCACCGCATCAACGGGCACCGAACAACCGGTTCCACTTGCCCTCGAAAGTCTTCAGCGACTCGGGCGTGGCCTTGTCCCAGTCCAGCACCTGCATGTTGTACTTGCGCATGTCGAGCGAGCCGGGGATGTTGGGCAGAGGGCTGGCAGATTCCTCGTTGCCAACGATGGCGGCCTGGCCCTTGGGCGACATCAGGAAATCCATGGCCACCAGCGCCGCGTTGGGGTTCTTGGCCCAGCTCACCACCGCGCCGCCGTAACTGAAGCCGTAGGCCGGATTCGGAATCACGGTCTTGATCGGCGCCTTCTGCGCATGCAGGGCCGCATCGATCGGGATCACCGAGAACGCATTGGCATGCAGTTCGCCTGAAGCCGTCGAATTGGCGGCCGCCACCGATGCCGGGTACATCTTCACGTTCTGGGCCGCCAGCTTCTCCAGGTAGCCGGGATAGGTGTCATCCAGCCACTTGTACCAGATGGTGACGACCTCGGCGACCAGCGATGTGGAGCCGATCTTTCCGGCCAGCTCAGGACGCAGCAGGTCCTGATAGCCGGTGATCGGGGTCTTCACGAGGTTGGTGTTGTAGTTCATCACCCAGGGATTGACACCCAGGAAAACGATCTGGCCATTCTTCATGTAGGCCTCGGGCCAGGCGGCGGCATTCGGTCCAACGGGCGTTTTCAGGTAGCCCTTCTTGGCCGCGTCCATGGCCCAACGCACATCGGCCGTCAGCATGGCGTCACCGCCAGCCACATTCGGCGTCTGGCGCTCCTGCTCGAACTTGACGGTCATGGCGGTGCCGATGACGCGAACGATTTCCATCTTGATACCGGGGTAGGCCGCATTGAATGCCGCCACGATGCGGTCATGAACCGGTGGAGCCATGGTGCCGTACAGCACCACCTTGCCCTCCTTGCGGCCGGCCTCCACGATCCGGTTCCACTCCGCAGCAGGAACCGAGCGCGAGTTGGCCTGGGCGGACGCGACCGGTGCCCAGGCGGTCAAGGTCAGAACAGCTGCTGCGAGCAGGGCAGTGCGGCGCGAAGGGGGCAATTTCCGTGCGACTGACGTCATGATGCGGTCTCCTGAAAAATGGATGGGGCAAGGATGCCGGGACAGGGCAGTGTGGTGCCGGTTGGCGCGGCGCTCGCCACCACGACTGCACCGGCGTATTGTGAAACCAATTGTGCATTTATACAATTGGGTGTTTCTACGTATTTTTGTCAGGCTTCTAATTTGGCTTGGCGAAGCCGTCTTCATATCCTGAGAGAATTGGATCCATGCTTGCCTGTGATGGCCACCCGGAGTGCACGACATGACGGACCTGCTGCGAACGCTGCGGCCGGCCCGGCTGCCTCCCCACGCCGAGCGGCTTCGCGACAGCGTCCGGGAATTCCTGGCACGGGAAATGCCCTCCTTTTCCGCCGACCAGAGGATCCGCTCGTGGATGGGTTTCGACGCCGGCTTCAGCCGCCGTCTGGCGCAGCGGGGCTGGGTGGGGGTCACCCTGCCGGGAACATACGGGGGCGCGAATCTCGATGTGTTCTCGCGCTTCGTGCTGGTGGAAGAACTGCTTGGCGCCGGTGCACCGGTCGGCGGGCACTGGATTGCCGACCGGCAGAGCGGGCCCTTGCTGCTGCGCTACGGAACGCCGGACCAGAAGGCGCAGTACCTGCCGATGATCTGCCGGGGGGAGGCTTTCTTTTGCATCGGGATGAGCGAGCCGGGCGCTGGATCCGACCTGGCAGCCGTCAGCACCCGCGCCACACGGACCGACGGCGGCTGGGAATTGACCGGGCAGAAGCTGTGGACCACCCATGCCCAGCACTGCCAGTTCATGATCGCACTGGTGCGCACCGCCGGTGACGGCAGTGACCGGCAACGCGGGCTATCCCAGTTCCTCATCGACCTGCGGCAACCTGGCGTGTCGGTCCGGCCCATCCGTGACCTCAGTGGCGACGCCCATTTCGCGGAAGTCTTCTTCGACCATGTGCGGCTGCCCGAACAGGCGCTGGTCGGGGCCGAGGGCCAGGGGTGGGAGCAGGTCACCGCGGAACTGGCGCTGGAGCGAAGCGGTCCTGAGCGCATCTACTCCAGCCTGGTGCTGCTGGAAGCCTGGGCGCAGCAGTTGCGCGCGCGCGCCACCAGCAACGCCCACACGGTCCTGCTGGGTCGGATGATGGCCCACCTGGCTGCCCTGAGGGCGATGTCGCTGGCGGTGACCGCGCGGATCGCCGAGGGCCAGAGTCCTGTGGTGGAGGCCGCCCTGGTGAAAGACCTGGGCACCCAGTTCGAGCAACAGATTCCCGCGTGGATCAGCGAGACGCTGGAGCAGGATGACGATACGCCCTGGGACGACGGTCTGCACCGGCTGCTCGCCTACGTGCACCAGCTGGCGCCCAGTTTTTCACTGCGCGGCGGCACCCGCGAGATTCTGCGCGGCATGATCGCGCGGGGTCTGGGCCTGCGCTGAACGGAAGCCGACCCGCATGTACGCCGAAGCCCTGGAAGCCCTGCTGGCCGATCTGTGGCCGACCACCGTGGTCCGCACCATGGAGGCGAACGTTGATCCGGCACCGGACACCGGCTGGGACCGTCTGATGGCGGCCGGATTCGCCGACCTCCTGTTGACGCAGGCCGCAGACGGACCCGACCTGAGCCTGACCGAGATCCACGCACTCCTGGAAGTTCTGGGCCGCCATGCGGCACCGCTGCCGCTGGCAGCGACCTGGGTAGCCCGGCGCCATCTTCCGGCAGGGATCGCGGCGGAAGGTCCCCTGGCAGTCGCGCCGGGTACCCTGGGGCCAAAAGGCGCGCTGACCTGCGCCCGGGTTCCCGGAGGTCGCCTTGCGCAACAGGTGCTGGTGTGCACGGATGACGGCCTGCGGCTGCTGGCCGCCGGCGACGCACAGGAGCGGCAGCCGGTGGGTGACCCGCGCGGCCAGGCCCAGGCGATGGTCTGGCACCAGCCGCAGCCCGCCTGGCAGCATGAACGGGGTGGCCGGACGGTCCAGGACTGGATGGCGGCGGCTACGGC
>VERU01000484.1 GCA_018882485.1 Rhodoferax sp.
ATACCTGGCAGGCCCACCGTCCGCGCAACGCTGAGGCATGGACACGTCCCATCGGTTGGCGGCGTTCGCGTCGCAACTGCGCTTCGCAGATCTGGCACCAGCCGTCGTCCAGGAGGCCAAACGCCTCATCCTTGACACCGTCGGTTGCGGCCTGGGAGGCCATGCAGTAGACAAGGGGCGCCTGGCGGTGGCGCTCGCGACGCGGTCTGGTGGCGCTCCGGAAGCCACCATCCTGGGCCACACGCAGCAGGTGCCTGCCGCGCAGGCAGCGTTCGCCAATGGCGACCTGATGAATGCATTGGACTGGAACGCGCTGCTCCCGCCATCGCATGTCCCGCCCTACATCATCGCGCCCGCGATGGCAGTGGCAGAAACCCAGCGCCGTTCGGGCAGAGACCTGATCGCAGCGGCCGTCGTCGGCATGGAGGTCGCGGGGCGCGTCGGGACTTCGCTGGGAGGCCTTCGAGCCACACCAGGCGGCTTTCCGCTGCGCGTATGGGGCATCAGTGCCAACCAGCTGGGCGCGACAGCGGCGGCCGCCCACGGCCTGGCCCTGGACGCTGAGCGGATGCTTCACGCGCTCGGCCTGGCGGCCTACCATGCGCCGGTCCCGTCACACGTCAAGTACAACTACACCAAGGAGGTCGGCTATGCGAAGTTTGGCCCCTCGGGGTGGATGGCGCAGGGGGGTATGGTGACCGCACAGTTGGCAGAGATGGGTTACCGCGGAGACACTTCATTCCTGGAGACCGAGCGCGGCTTCTGGGCGATGAACGGCGCGCCAGAGTGGGACGCCTCGAAGGTGACCAGCGATCTGGGGCAGCACTGGGTCTTCATGAATGCCGGCTACAAGTACTGGCCTACCTGCGGGTTCTACCAGTCGCCGCTGGACGCGTTCACAGCGCTCATCGACACGCATGGCTTGCAGCCTGAAGAAATCGAGGATGTCGTCTACCAGATCGAGCAGTTTGCGGGCATCGACAAGTATGTGACCACCGAGCCGAACGACCACATCGAGGCGGCGGCCAGCGGTCCCTTTGTCTTTGCGGTGGCAGCGCATCGGATTCCGCGGGGACCGGGTTGGCAGGCCCGTGCCGTGATCGATGATCCTGCGATCCGGGCCTTCATGAAGAAAGTCCGACATGAGGTCAACCCGCGCTCTGAACTGCTGCGCCGCCAGGATCTGGAGACGGACGGGCTACCCTACCTGCGCCATCGGCCGGCGCGGGTCGTGATCCGCGCGCGTGGCCAGGTCTTCGAGCGTTCCGTCGACTACGCCAATTGGCTGTCGATGGGCGTGGACGCCTGCCGGCCGACCGACGAGGCGCTGGCGGAGAAGTTCCGCCTCAATGCCGAAGGGCTGTTGGGGCATGCACAGACCGAGGCAGCGATCGACATGCTGCTGCGGCTCGAGGAAATCGACGACGTGATGCAGGTGATGCGTCATCTACGCCGAGCTTGAACAGCCGGCGAACCAGGCAAGGGAGGACAAATTGGCCAAGCGATTCGAAGGAAAAGCAGCGTTGGTGATTGGCGCTGGGACGACCGATGGTGGATGGGGCAACGGCAAGGCCTGCGCCGTCCAGTTCGCGCGCGAGGGTGCGGCCCTGGTGTGTGTCGACCGTGAGCTTGCGCTGGCGGAGGAGACGGCGGACGTCATCCGGGGCGAGGGCGGCCGGGCCATTGCGATGGCGGGTGATGCCACGCGTTCTGCGGATCTGAAGGCGGCGGTTGACGCGACGGTGCAGACCTATGGGCGGATCGACGTGCTGGTCAATAACGTCGGCGTGGTCGTGCCGGGGGGGGTCATCGAGTTGGAGGAGGAGGACTGGGACCGCGCCTTCGCCATCAACGTCAAGAGCGCCTATCTCGCCATGAAGCACGCGGTGCCGCGCATGATTGAAGGTGGCGGTGGCGCGGTGGTGAACATTTCGTCGCTGTCCGCACTGCGGTATCTGGGGAAGAACTACGTCGCTTACTACTCCAGCAAGGCAGCGATGAGCCACCTGACGCGGGTCACCGCCGCAGAATATGCCGACCGCCAGGTGCGCGTGAACGCTGTGGTGCCTGGATTCATGGATACGCCGATGGCACGTGCATCCGCTCAGAAGAACTGGGGCGCATCGCCTGAGCGCATGGAGGCGATCTGGAAGGAGCGCGCCGCTCGCGTGCCCTTGGGCTGGCTGGGAGATGCCTTCGACATCGCCAAGGCTGCCACGTTCCTGGCCAGTGACGACGCCCGATTCATCACCGGCCAGAATCTGGTGGTGGACGGCGGAAGTACGCTGCGCTGTCCCTGAAACTGCGTGGCGTGGTCGACCCGTCTGAGGCCAATCCGTCTAAGGGAAGGGGATTTCCGTGCGCGCCTGCGCCGCCCCATAGCGATAGGCCTGGCAACCCATGCGCTGCGAGATGGTGCGGGCTGCTGCATGCAACACCCCGTGGTGGGACGGTAAGGCCACGGCCAGCACCATTTCGGAGTGGTCGATCAGGTACTCCAGCTCGGCGGCGCGCATCTCGCCGTTGATGGGCACCACCGAAACGCCCAGCGCGTTGAGTGCCATCCAGTGCACGATGAAGGAGGGCCTGTTTTCCAGCAGAAGACCGACGCGGTGGCCATGGCCATAGCC
>VERU01000485.1 GCA_018882485.1 Rhodoferax sp.
GGTGTGGGGTCCGCAGGCGGCGGGGCGGGTTCGGCGCTTGGTTCGGTGGTGGCGCTGGGTTCAGCGGCCGGTGCGGGGGCCGTGACATTTCCCGTGACATTGGCCGGCGGGGTGACATTTCCATCCGCAGGCGGGACATTCCCGGGCGCGGCTGTGGGCGCGGGCGCCTGGGTTTCCGCCTGGTCGAACAGGCTGGGCTCTTCGATTCGGACGGCCCACTTGTGCCAGTCGCCTTCTTTCCAGCGGTCTACCCCGGCGAAGTAGGCGGCGGCCAGGGCGTAGACGCCGCAGTCCAGGGCCTCGTTGCGGCGGCCGCCGGGCTTGATCCACTCGAGCTTCTGCCGGCCCTTGACGTATTTGGTGACCAGGCGTTCGCTGGTGAGCTGCTCGAACACTTCGGCGGGCAGGTGGCGGCTGAGGGTGACGTAGCCGGGGCCGGGCTCGGTGGTGCGCAGGCGGCCGTAGATTTCGCTCTTGGCGGTGTCGGTGCCGATGGGCCAGAGCTTCACGCCGCCCTTGATGCGGTTGCCGCGCCAGTTGATGTCCTGGTCGCTGGGCTTGCCCAGCACGGCCTTGCCGCCGATGCTGCTGCCCTTGACGGCGTAGATGTGCGCGTGCTGGTGGCGGCGGGCGTATTCGTAGACGGCCTGGGTGTGGTGGCCGCCGGAGTCGATCATGCCGGCGATGATGGGCACGGGCCGGCCGCTGGCGTGCAGCACGGGGGTGCGGCGGTATTCGGTCAGCGCGGTCCACGGGCTGCCGGGGGTGCCTTCGGGCAGGCTGGGGTCGCCCCAGAAGACGGCGCGGTCCACCAGTTGGCGCCGCATGCCGCGGCCCCAGGCCCAGATGTAGGCCTCAATGCGGTCGCCCTGCACGTCACCGCCCAGGGTGGCGACGTAGTGGCCCCAGGTGACGGTGCGCAGGGGGATGTCGGCGGCGCGTTTGCGCAGGGCGTGCTCGTCGGCGCGGTCGCCCTGTTCCTCGAATGTTTCGGCCAGGCGGGTGTTGATGAAGACGCGCAGCAGGCTGAGGTCGCCCGTGCGTGAGGCTTCCAGGGCTCGGTGCCACTCCATCACCAGCGCGGCCCAGCTCAGCCAGCCCAGCGGGCTGTAGAGGCTGGAAAGATGGAAGCCGCGCACGCGGCCGGCGGCGGCGCCGGGGTTGTCGGCCACCCACTGGCCGGCGGCCAGCATGGCGGGCTTGTGGTGCTCGCGCATTTCGCCGCCGCACTCGCGGCAGACGTAGCGCACGGTTTCAGGCAGCGGGGCGCCCTGGGCGTCGCGGTCCCACTTGATGCCGTGGGCCTTGTCGGCTCCCCATTCCAGCGGCTGCAGGGTCTGGCAGTGCGCGCAGGGGACGTGGTAGCGGCAACGGTCGCTGGCCAGGTAGCGCTGCTCGACGCGGCTGAAGTCCTTGGTGGTGGGGGTGCTGGTGAGCAGCGTCTTGCGGCGGGCGAAGGTGGTCTGCCGGGCTTCGGCCAGCTTGATGGGGTCGCCCTCGCCATCGGCGTCCAGCGGGTAGGCGTCGATTTCGTCCAGGAACAGGTCGCGCACGGGCATGGAGCGCAGGCCTGCGGCGCTGTTGGCGCCGGCCAGGGCGCAGAAGCCTCCGGCGAACTCCTTAAGCAGCGTGGTGTTGGCTTCGTCGCGGCTCTTGTTCTCGCGCACCTTGCGGCGCAGGGTGGCGCTTTCCTCGATCATGGGCGCCAGGCGCTGGCGGCTGTAGCGCTTGGCCATGTCGATGGTGGGCTGAACGATCATCACCGGCCCGGGGTTGGTGTCGATCAGGTAGCCCAGCCAGTTGCTGCCAATGGTGGTCTTGCTGGTCTGCGCACCCCACTGCAGCACCACCTCGTCCACGTCGCTGTGCTGGCTGAGCGCGTCCATGGGTTCGCGCGCGTAGGGGGTGCGGGCGGCGCGGTAGGGGCCGGGCTCAGCGCTGTCTTTGCCGGAGAGGATGCGGTGGCGCTCGGCCCATTCGGTGACGGTGATGATGGGCGGCGGCGCGAGGTATTCGCGCAGGATGCTGCGCACCAGCGCCTCGGCGTCCAGCAGCGGGGGCAGATCACGCGCGCCCATCGAGGCCTTCGGCCACCTGGGCCAGTGCGTTGACGATTTCGGCGTGCAGCACGCGGTGCATGCTGGAGGCATCAGGCTCGGCCACCAGCAGCGGCACGACGCGGGCGGGCAGCTGCAGGAAGGATTCGCGCAGCGTGGCCACGCGGCGCGAGAGGCTGGCGCGCACCTCTTCTTCGCGCACCAGGATGCCGCGCAGCTCGGCCAGGCGCAGTTCGGCCAGCTCGGCCTCGGCCTGCTCGCGCCGACTCTTGCTGTGCCAGTAGCTGGATCCTTCGTCCTCCGCGCCCTCGGCCTGGCCGCGGCCGCGCTGGGCGCCGGCGTTCAGGTTGGCGTCGTCGGTGGCGTGGCTGCCGGCCCGCACGCGGGTGTTGCGCGCCCATTGCGCGTCAGCGGCCACGGGGTCGATCTTGCCGTCGATCAGGCTGATGCGCCCGTCGCGCACGGCGCGGCGCACCGCGCCCTCGGTGCAGTTGCGCCGCCGGGCGTATTCCGCCTGGGTGATGAGCTGAACCGTACCTACAGGCATCGTCGCACCGTCACCCGTACAAAAC
>VERU01000486.1 GCA_018882485.1 Rhodoferax sp.
GACCAGGTGTGCGCGGCCTGCAGCAGGTCCATGCTGTTGTAGGCCACATCGGCGGCGATGGCGGCGATGTCCGCTGGGCTGTCGATGCGCCGGCCCAGCACCGAGGCACCGACGTTCTGGCAGGCGCCGTGCGACATCGGGCAGACAAAGGCCGCGATCGAGGGCAGCGGCGCCGCCTCGCACTCGCCGAAGCCGGCGAGGCCGCCGGCCTGCACCCGAACCAGCAGTGCGTCCTGGCTGCCGTCGGCCTCGGTGGTCACCTCGGGCATCGCCAGGTAGAAAAAGTCGACGGCCTCGATCTTCATGCCGCCGCTCCCGCTGCTTGCTTCAGCATCGGTACACCACGGCCTGCGGCTCGAAGGGGGCGTCCTCGTCCAGCGGGTACATGGGTCGCGCGCAGATGGTGTGCCCCAGCGATTTCAGGTTGGCCGAGGTGGCACCCGGCACGTCCACATTGAAGTTGCAGTCGACCCAGGCGTCGTACATGTGGTGCTCGGTGTGCGGCGACTTCACCACCGTCAGGTCGAAATCGGTCGGGTCCAGGCCGTTGGCGTAGTACATCGCGCGGTCGAACAGGCTCAGCGTCTTGCTGAACACCACCACCGTGAAGTTGTCGAACTCCAGCACAGCGGTCGGCCCGCCGTCCAGGCCCAGCTTCATCGTTTCGAGCCGGGCCTGTCCATCGGAGAGCAGGCGCACCCGCGCGGTCACCGCCATCGGGCTGAAGCGCTTGGTGTCGATCGCCCCGCCCAGGGTCACCGAGATGGTCGCTCCCACGCCGGCCCGGTGGGCGGCGGCGGCCGCGCCGGGGTCCACGATCTGCGCCAGCACGCGGCGCTTGTAGCCGGCATCGCGCAGTCCGCGCAGGATCAGGTTGGAGTCGCCGGTGGCGCCGGAGGAGGTCGCATCGGCCGCGTCGGTGAAGATCACCGGGCCCGGGATGGTCTTGGCCTGGGCGATGGCGTGCTCCAGCGAGATCAGCTTGCCCTGCATGCGGTGGCGCAGCGGCCAGAAGCCGCGCGCCAGGCGCAGCGCCTCCTGGGTGGCGCGGGCCTCGTCGCCGGCCGTGGCCACGATGACCTGGCTGCACAGTTCGGGCACGTCGGTGAAGGGGTTGCCGATCATGATGCCGGCCGACATGGCCACGCCTTCGAGTTCGAGCCGGCGGGCCTCGCGGATCAGCTCGCCGTAGCAGCCCGACTTGGTGATCAGCTCGTCGCCGCGCACCAGGCTGGGGATCACCACCCGGGCCAGGGTGGGCCGGATCTTCTCGGTCAGCAGCCGGTGCAGGATGCGCGCGGCCCGCTCGCCGGTGGAGGCGAAGTCCACATGGGGGTAGGTGTGGTAGATCGCCACCCCGTTGATCTGCCGCAGCATGCGGTCGGTCATGATGCCGTGCAGGTCGAGCGAGATCACGATCGGGATGTCCGGCCCCAGGATGCGGCGGGTCTCGGTCAGCAGGTGGCCCTCGGGGTCGAGCTCGCCATCGGCCGCCATGGCGCCGTGCATCGAGAAGTACATGCCGTCGACACCCGTGCGCGCCTGCGCCTCGATCGAGGCCAGCACCTCGCTGCACACCCGCTGCCAGCCGGCGGCCGACAGCAGGCCGGCCGAGCCGGCGCGCGCGCCCATGGCGAACACCGGCTGCAGGCCTTTTTCGCGAAACACCGACAGCGCGCCGCCCATCGAGGTGTTGATGCCATCCTGCGCGCGCATCTCCTCGCCGCGCTCGATGTGGAAGTTCTCGTAGCCCGAGGGTTCGGGGTTGAAGGACGAGATTTCCTGCATGCACTCGGCAATCAGGATGCGGGGGGGCTGGTTCATCAGGTCTCCTGGCGATCGGTGAGGTGGGCGGTCAGAGGGTCGGTGAATGGGCCGGTCAATGTCGTGGTGACGAAGGCGATGCTGGGCTCAGGCCGCGAGGCTGCCATCGGCCACGCGCAGGCAGGCCACCTGGTGGCCTGGTGTCCAGGCCTGCAGGTTCGGGTCCTGTTCCGCGCAGCGGGCCTGCGCATGCGGGCAGCGGCTGGCGAATCGGCATCCGCCGCCGCTGCCGGCGCCGGCCAGCGGCATGTCACCCCGCACGATGGCGTGGGTGCGGCGCTGCGCCGGGTGTTCGCTGGGCAGGGCGGCCAGCAGGGCCTGGGTGTAGGGGTGGCGCGGGTGGGCGAACAGCTCGGCCGCAGGCGCCACTTCCACGATGCGGCCGAGGTACATCACGGCCACCCGGTCGCTGATGTTGCGCACCACCGCCAGGTTGTGCGAGATGAACAGGTAGGTCAGCTTCAGGTCGCGCTGCAGCTGCCGCATCAGGTTGATCACCTGCGCCTGCACCGAGACATCCAGCGCCGACACCGCCTCATCGGCCACGATGAATTCGGGTTGCAGCGCCAGCGCCCGCGCGATGCCGATGCGCTGGCGCTGGCCGCCCGAGAACTCGTGCGGGTAGCGGTGCAGCGCGTTGCCCGGCAGGCTCACCAGGTCCAGCAGTTCGCGCACCCGGGCGGCCCGGGCCGCGGCGTCGCCCACGCCATGGATCACCAGGGGCTCGGCGATCAGGTCTTCCACCCGCATGCGCGGGTTCAGCGAGCCGTAGGGGTCCTGGAACACGATCTGCAT
>VERU01000487.1 GCA_018882485.1 Rhodoferax sp.
CGCCCACACCGCCTGCACCGCAGCCGCCGACCCCGCCCACCCCCGAGCCGCAGCCCGCGCCCAAGGTCAGCCAGCTGGTGTGGGGCCGCCTGCCCTGGACCCTGGCCCTCAACGCCGACACCCTGTCGCAGGCCCTGGCCGATGCCAGCGCCAACGGCCGCAGCGGCCTGCTGGGCAACGGCGCCTTCAGCCTGTACCGCGAAGGCGGCTCCAGCGCCCGGCTCGCCACCCCCGAAGCCTCGGCCCAGTTCCGGCTGGCCGGCGGCAGCGCCCGCCTCGTCATGGCCGGCGGCCGCACCACCGAAGCCGTGGCCGTGGGCGGCGGCACCCTGGGCGTGGACTTTGCCCGCGGCACCTTCGAGACCCGGCTCCAGCTCAGCAGCCCCACGCTGGGCAGCGACAGCGTGCAGGCCAACGGCCAGGTGCGGCCCAACGGCTTCCTGTTCGGCCAGGGCGGCAACGCCTACGTGGCCGGCGCCCTCAGCCTCGACGGCAAGGAAGCCGGCTACTACTTCGACCGCAACATTCCGGCGGGCAACCTCAGCGGCATCACCACCTGGGGCCGCTGATTGACCCCCTGGCAGCGTCTTGCCCGCCGCCACTGGGCGGTCGGACTGAGCCTGCTGCTGGGCCTGCTGGTCTGGGCCGCCCAGGCCCTGCTGGCCCCTGGCTGGCTGGTCCAGACCCAGGAGCGCGGCGGTGACCTGGCCTGGCGGCTCGCGGCCGACCGCCGCGACGAGCGCCGCCTCATCGTGGTCGACATCGACGAACGCAGCCTGCGCGAAGTCGGCCCCTGGCCCTGGCCCCGTGCCACCCAGGCCCGGCTCATGGACCGGCTGGCCCAGGCCGGCGCCAGCCTGCAGATCTACGACATCGTCTTTACCGACGCCCGCCCCGGCGACGCCGACCTGCTGGCCGCCGCGCAGCGCCACCGGCCGGTGCTGGCGCAGATCTTCGCGCTGGAGCAGGGCGGCCAGGTTTCATCCGGAAAACCGGCCGGAGCCCTTGACTGGCCTAGCTGTGGTGCTCCGTTTTCTGTAGCAAGCGGGTACCTGGCCAACCTGCCCGGGCTGGAGGGCGCGGCCACCGGCCACATCACCCCCCGGGTGGCGCCCGACGGCCTGGTGCGCCAGCAACCCGCCGTCATCTGCCACCAGGGCCGGCCCTACCCGGCGCTGGCGCTGTCGGCCCTGATGACCGGGCTGGCCGAGCCCCGGCTCAGCCTGCAGCGCGGCAGCCAGTGGCTGGACCCGGCCTGGAAGCTCACCGCCCCGGCCCTGGGCGCGGCCGGCGTGCCGCTGGACGCCCGGGGCGACCTGCGGGTGCCCTGGCTGCGCCACCCCGACAGCTTCATCAGCGTATCGGCCGCCGACGTGCTGGGCGATCGCCTGCCGCCCCAGCTGCTGGAGCGCGCCTGGGTGCTGGTGGGCAGCACCGCCTTCGGCCTCAACGACTCCATCGCCACCCCCTTTGGCGGCACCAGCTCCGGCCTGCAGGTGCACGCCCAGGTCATCACCGCGCTGCTCGACGGCCGGCTGCCCTACACCCCCCGGGCCGAACCCCTGCTGCAGCTGGCCGCCGCCGCCCTGGGCGTGGCCCTGCTGCTGGGCCTGCGCCGGCTGCGCCTGCCACCGTATCTGCTGCCGCTGGCCGCGCTGGGCTGGTGCGCCCTGCTGTGGGCCGCCCACGCCCTGGCCCTGACGCAGGGCGCCCTGTGGGTGGGCTGGGCCGACGCCGCCCTGTACACCGCCGCCCCCGGCCTGGCCCTGGGCATGCTGGAACACGCCCGCAGCCGCATCGAGCGCGACCGCCTCTACACCCACCTCTCCAGCTACCTGCCCGCCCCGGTGGCCGCCGCCCTGGCCCTGCAGCGCCCCAGCAGCGCCATCACCGCCAGCACCCAGACGGTGTCGGTCATGTTTGCCGACATCCGCAACTTTTCGGCCTATGTGGACGCCCGCCCCCCTGAAGAAGCCGCCGCCGTGCTGCACGCCTTCTTCTCGGTGGCGGCCCAGGTGGTGCAGGCCCACGGCGGCGTGATCGAAGCCTTTCAGGGCGACGCCGTCATGGCCGTCTGGAACGGCGAGGCCGGCCAGCCCCGGCACGAGGCGCCGCAGCACGCCCAGCGCGCCCTGCAGGCCGCCATTGCCCTGCTGGCCGCCATGCAGGGCGTGCTGCCCGACCCCGCCCCCGCCGGCCTGGAGCCCCTGCCCCTGGGCATTGGCGTGGAAACCGGCCCCGCCATGGCCGGCTCGTTCGGGCTGGCCAGCCGCCGCACCCACATGGTGATGGGCCGCACCGTCACCATTGCCAGCCGGCTGGTGGAGCTCACCGCCGAACTGGCCCACCCCATTCTGGTGGGCGAGGGCCTGGCCGCCCAGGTGGGCGCCAGCGGCCTGGAGAGCATGGGCACCTTTCTGTTAGAGGGCCTGCGCGTGCCCCACCATGTGTATGCCTGCCCGCTGGTGGCCGCGCCCCGACTGCCGGCCTGAGCCCGCCCCCTGCCGGCCCCGGGCAGCCGCCTGGTTGCCGGCGCTGGCCATGGCGTGGTGCATGGCGTGGTGCATGGCGCTGCCCGGGGCCCTGCTGCTGGCCGCCCCCGCCGCCCGGGCCAAGG
>VERU01000488.1 GCA_018882485.1 Rhodoferax sp.
CGCCACAGCCGCTCAGCACGCCCAGACAGGCCAGCCCCAGCCAGAGTGTCCAGCGTTGCAGGGCCAGGGAAAAATACCCGAAAAGCCGGGTCAGGTCGTGTGTACGGGAAGCGTTCATGGCGTTGCAGGGGGTAGGTGAAGGAGTGTGTGGAGATCAGTCAAAGGGTTGCCGGACGGCTGGTTACGGATGGTACTTGACGGGCATCAAGCCATTGCCGCAGGCGCTACGAACAAAGCCCCAGGGACCGCCGCACCTCCCGTGCCTGCCGCGCCAGCCGCAGGGATTCGGGCTGGGCATTGGCGCGCTGCTGCAGCAGGTGCTGCGCGCCCACCGTGTGGCCGCTGCGCATCAGGGCATCCAGGTGGATCTGCTCGAACAGGTCACGCTGGGCGTGGCTGCCGCCCACCTCCAGCATGCGGGGCAGGGCGCTGCCCAGTTGACGCACGGCCAGGGCGTGGTCGCCCCGGGCATGGGCCAGCAGGCCGCGCGCGGCGGGCAGGGCCACGCCGCGCCAGACGGCCCCCGATTCGGGCTGGTGGGCATGGGCTTCGATGCCAGCCAGCAGGGTGTCGGCCTGCGGCCGGCCGGCGCGCGCCAGTCCGTACAGGTACTGCAGCGACAAAAAAGGCTGCACCAGGTCCACACCGCGCTGCACCAGGTGGTCGGCCACGTCCTGCCAGCGCGGGCCCACGTCCACGCCGGCCAGTTCCAGCCGGGCCAGCAGCGACACCGCCCCGATCTGGTCCTGCGAGTAGTCGCGCGCCACCCCCCAGACCTGCTGGTCGTACAGCGCCAGCACCTCGTCGGGCCGGTCGAATTCGAGGGCAAACAGCGCGGTGTGCCACCAGTTGTGGGTCAGCATGAAGGAGTTGAGCCCGGTCCAGCTCGGGCTCATGGCCCGCATGAAATCCAGCCCTTCCTGCAGCCGGCCTTGCGTCAGCATCACATGGGCCAGTGCATGGTGGGCCCATGGCTCCTTGTGGCGCAGTGCGATGGCCTGCCGCGCCGCCGCCTCGGCCTGTGGCAGCAGGTGGCACTGCTCCCAGGCGAAGGCGGCCATGCCGTGCATGTAGGGCACCTCGGCGCAGGCGCCCAGGCCGTGCAGCGCCAGACGCAGCATGCCCGGCGAGTTGCCGGCGTTGAACAGGTGGTACTGCCCCAGCTTGATGGAGGCCAGGTCGCGCGGAAATTCCCGCGCCTGTTCCTCGTGCAGTGCCATGGCGCGCGGCAGGTCGCCCTCGGCCCAGGCTGCAATGGCCGCCACCAGGCGGCGCTCGCGCGCGCTGATGGCCCGGTCGGCCAGCCCGGCCCGGGCGCGGGCGACGAAGGGTGCCGCATGGGCAGCCGCCTGGTTGGATTCGGCAAACAGGTGCAGCGCGGCGCAGCAGGCCTGCACCAGCGGGCTGTCGTCGGTGTCGGCGATGTCCAGGACGCGAACCACGCGCGCCTCGCAGGCGATGAAGCCCTCGACAAAGTCGTTCACCGCCTCCAGGCTGGCCGCCTCGCGCAGCGTGACCGGGTTGCCCAGGCTGTCGAAGATCATGGGCTGCAGGCGGGCGTCCGGTCTACGCCGGCGGCGCCGGCCAGGGGCGCTGCGGGCCGCGCAGCTGTTCGAAGGCGTGGGCCATCTGCAGCACACCCAGGTCGTCGAAGCGCTGCCCGGCAATCTGCAGGCCGATGGGCAGGCCGCTGGCGGTGTAACCGCAGTTGACCGAGGCCGCCGGCTGCTCCGACATGTTGAAGGGCACGGTGAAGGCGATGTGCTCCAGCGGGCGTTCAAAATCGTTGGTGGGCGAGGGCAGTTCGGCGGCGAAGGCCGGCATGGGCGAGGTGGGTGAGAGCAGGTAATCGAAGCCGCTGGTGGCCCGCACCGTGGCCACGCGGGTGGCGTGAAACTGGCTGAACGCGGCGAAGGCCTGTGGCCCGCTCAGGCCGGCGGCGCTGTCGGCCCAGTGGCGGATGTAGGGCAGCACCGTGTCGCGCCGCGCCGGCTCCAGCGCCGCCAAGTCGATGTGCGAACGCAGCCGCCAGGCGCGGTCCATGCCGCTGAGCATGGCCGGGGTCAGGAAGGGGGCCATGGGTTCGACGATGGCACCGGCCTGTTCGAACAGCCGTGCGGCGGCCTCGATGGCGATGCGCACCTCGGGCTCCACCGGCAGGCCGCAGCCCGCGTCGAGCAGCAGGCCGATGCGCAGGCCGCGCAGCCGTTCGGCTCCCTGGTCGTACCGGTCCCAGGCGATGTCCTGGTACGGCAGGCTCATGCTGTCGCGGGCGTCGGGCAGGCTCAGCACCTGCATCATCAGCGCGGCATCGCCCACCGTGCGTGTCATGGGGCCCGCGGCGCGCCCGGTGTAGGGCGGGTCGATGGGGATGCGCCCGAGGCTGGGCTTGAGGCTGAAGATGCCGCACCAGCCGGCGGGCAGCCGCAGCGAGCCGCCGATGTCGGTGCCCACATGCAGCGGGCCGTAGCCGGCCGCTGCCGCCGCGCCAGCCCCGGCGCTGCTGCCGCCGGGCGTCTTGCTCAGGTCCCAGGGGTTGCGCGACAGGTGGTGAAAGCTCGACAGCCCCGAGGTCAGCATGCCGTAGTCGGGCATGGTGGTCTTGCACACCAGCAC
>VERU01000489.1 GCA_018882485.1 Rhodoferax sp.
AAGCACGAGTGGTTTGTGATTGACGCGACCGACAAGGTCCTCGGACGAGTAGCCAGCGAAGTTGCTCTCCGTTTGCGCGGCAAACACAAGGCCATTTACACGCCTCACGTCGACACCGGCGACTACATTGTCGTTATCAATGCAGCCCAGCTGCGTGTCACCGGCGCCAAGCCGCTCGACAAGATGTACTACCGCCATTCCGGTTACCCCGGGGGCATCACCGCCACCAATTTCCGCGACATGCAGGCCCGTCACCCCGGCCGCGCGCTGGAAAAGGCGGTCAAGGGCATGCTGCCCAAGGGCCCGCTGGGCTACGCGATGATCAAGAAGCTCAAGGTCTATGGCGGTGCCGAACACCCGCATACGGCCCAGCAGCCCCAAGTCCTGGCCATTTAAGGAGCGACCCGATGATTGGTGAATGGAACAATGGCACCGGCCGTCGCAAGTCCAGCGTCGCCCGCGTGTTCCTCAAGAAGGGCTCCGGCCAGATCGTGATCAATGGCAAGGACATCGGCCAGTTCTTTGGTCGCCAGACCTCGATCATGATCTGCCGCCAGCCGCTGCTGCTGACCAACCATGCCGAGACCTTTGACATCATGGTCAATGTGGCCGGTGGCGGCGAGTCCGGCCAGGCCGGTGCGGTGCGTCATGGCATCACCCGTGCCCTGATCGATTACGACGCGTCCCTCAAGCCCGAATTGAGCCGTGCCGGCTTCGTGACCCGCGATGCGCGGGAAGTGGAGCGCAAGAAGGTCGGTCTGCACGGCGCACGCCGTCGCAAGCAGTTCAGCAAGCGCTGATCCGGTGGGGTGCGTCGCGGGCTGGGCCCGGGGCGCGCTGGCCACACCCCAAGGACCGCCCGACGACCTGCGTCCCGGGCGGTTTTTTTTCGGCTCCACGCACCGCTGCTAGACTGGCCGGGCCATGCGCCTGCGCCTGTTTCTGCGTCGCCTCACCGTCAGCGCCCCCCGCATGGCGGTGCGCAGTGCCATGCCCTGGCCCTTGCGCTGGGTGGTGTTGGCGCTGGCCCTGGGTTTTTGTGGCGCCATCGCGTTGTGGGCCTTCGAGTTCGGAAAGAGCATTGCCGGCCTGGACTCGGTCAGCCGCGACCGGCTGGCCCAGGCCCGGGCCGAGGCGCAATCCCTGCGCGATCAACTGGCCAGCACCCGCGCCGAGCGCGACAGCGCCCAGTCGGTGGCCAACACCGCCTCGACCCAGCTGACCGCCGAGAAATCGGTCCAGGAAAGTCTGCTGGCCCGCAACAAGCAGCTCGAGGCGGAGAACCGCAGCCTGCGTGACGATTTGGGATTTTTCGAACAGCTGATCCCCAGCACGGCTGGCGGCGGACTGGCGATCCGGGGCTTGCAGGCTGAAGCGCGCAGCCCGCGCCAGATCCACTGGCAGGTGCTGGTCATCCAGCAGGTCAAGAATCCGCCCGAGTTCAATGGCCGGCTGGAAATCAGCTTCAATGGCGTGCAAAGGGGCGCACCCTGGTCGATGGTGCTGCCCGGAGGTGGACAACCGTTGAAGTTGCGCCAATACGGTCGGCTGGAGGGCGTATTCGACCTGCCCGAGCAGACGGTGGTGCGGGGCGTCACCGCCCGGGTGATGGACGGCAGTGCGGTCAAGGCTGTGCAGACGCTGCGGTTATAGTTGGCCGCCCCGATCGGACCGACCAGGAGTTTGCCATGTTCAACAAGAAGAAGCAGCCGCCCATCAAGAGCCTGATTGCCCCCGGCACCCAGATCGAGGGCCATGTGCGGTTCACCGAGGGGTTGCGGGTGGATGGCGTGGTGGTCGGCAACGTGCAGGCGGCGGCAGAAGGGGCCAGCATCCTGGTGGTTTCAGAGACCGCCTCCATCACGGGTGAGGTGCGGGCCGATCACATCATCATCAATGGCAGCGTCACCGGGCCGGTCCATGCCAGCGGCCTGCTGGAGTTGCAGCCGCGAGCCCGCATCACGGGCGATGTGCAATACGCCGCGCTCGAGATGCACCAGGGTGCCCTGATCGACGGCCTGTTGCGGCCGCTGTTGGCCGGCGAGGAAAAACCCACACTGGTGCTGGCGGCAAACAACGGCTGAGGGAAATCCTGAGCGATTTGCTGTACTATTTGACTTCATAGATTGACTGGAGTTGTCCATGAGTGCCCTCGCTGAAGCCGTTCCGACCGAAATGCCCGCGCCCATCCTGTTCACCGACAGTGCAGCCGCCAAGGTGGCCGATCTGATCGCCGAAGAGGGCAACCCCGACCTGAAGCTGCGGGTGTTCGTCCAGGGCGGAGGCTGTTCCGGCTTCCAGTACGGTTTTACCTTCGACGAGGTGGTCAACGACGACGACACCACCATGTCCAAGAATGGGGTATCCCTGCTGATCGACGCCATGAGCTACCAGTACCTGGTGGGCGCCGAGATCGACTACAAGGAAGACCTGCAGGGCTCGCAGTTCGTGATCAAGAATCCGAACGCCACCACCACCTGTGGCTGCGGTTCGAGTTTTTCGACCTGATCCAGTCTCAGCGCGGGTAGACCGCACCCAGCACACGGGCGCCTCGGGCGCCCGTTGCTTTGGGCAGGTTGCCCGGCTCGCCCAGCACGGTCTGTCGGGC
>VERU01000042.1 GCA_018882485.1 Rhodoferax sp.
GTCAGCACGCTGATGTAGGGCAGGCCCTTCTTGGCCAGCCGGGTCAGCGCGGCGTTGGTCTTGGCCATCTGCATCAGGCTCAGCAGTCCTTCCTGCATACGGGCGCCGCCCGTGGCGGTGAAGCAGATGAAGGGCACCTTCTGCTCGAGGGCGGACTCGACACCGCGCACGAAGCGTTCGCCCACCACCGATCCCATGCTGCCGCCCATGAACTCGAACTCGAAGCAGGCCGCGACCACGCCGATGCCGTGCACCGAGCCGCCCATGACCACCAGGGCGTCGGTCTCGCCGGTGTTCTCCAGGGCTTCCTTCAGGCGTTCGGGGTACTTGCGGCTGTCCTTGAACTTGAGGGGGTCCACCGGAAGCACTTCCTGCCCGATCTCGTAGCGGCCCTCGTTGTCCAGAAACACGTTGAGCCGGGCCCTTGCGCCAATGCGGTGGTGGTGGCTGCAGTTGGGGCAGACGTTCTGGTTCTGTTCCAGATCGGTCTTGTACAGCACGGTCTCACAGCTCGGGCATTTGATCCACAGGCCCTCGGGCACCGAGCGCCGATCCGCAGGGTCGGTGCGCTGGATCTTGGGGGGCAGCAGTTTTTCGAGCCAGCTCATGGGGTCATCTCCGGGCTATGACGGGTTGGAGGGCGATTATGCGGGATGTGTGGAGCCTCCCCGGCGGGGCTCACCGCTGCGCCTGAGCCGCGTCCAGAAACTGGCGGATCGGCTGGATCTGGTCCGGCACGTTCAGCGCGGGGGCATGGCCCACGCCGGGCACGTCCAGCACCTGCAGCTGTCCACGGGCTCCAGGACCGCGGGTGCGCATGGCGGCGAGGGTGTCGGCCCGCACGAGGTCGGACTCGACGCCATGCAGGCACAGCACCGGCAGATCCAGCGCGTCGTAATGGTCCCACAGGCGGTAGTCATCCGGGTGCACGATGAACTGCCGCACCATGGCCGGATCGTAGTGCGGGGTGACGCGGCCGTCGGGCAGTCGCCGGGTCGAGGTTTCGGCCAGTTTGCGCCATTCGTCGTCGCTCATCCAGCCAAAGGGCTGGTAAACCTGCCGGAAAAAGGCCTCCAGGGCGGTCACGCTGTCAAACGCGGGGGGCGAACCCGCATAGGTGCGGATGCGTTCGATGGCGGTGGCGGCCAACTCCGGTGCATTGTCATTGAGAACCAGGCTCTGGATGCGTGCGCGAAGGGCAGGCTCGTACAGGCCCGACGCGGCCGCGGTACCGATGGCTCCGCCCATCGAGGTGCCCAGCCAGTGCACCTGCTGCGCCCCCAGGTGATCCAGCAGCTCACGGGCCTGGCGGGCGTAAAAGCGCAGGCAGTAATCATGGTCGGGATCGCGGCTCCATTGACTCAGGCCCCGTCCCAGGGTGTCGGGGCAAATGACGCGGTAGCGGTCCGACAGGGCGGCGGCCAGTGCGTCCATGTCACGTCCGGTGCGGGCCAGCCCGTGCCAGGCGATGACCAGCGGGGCATCGGGGGCGCCCCAGTCCATGTAGTGCAGTTCGTACCCGCTACACACGGCGTAGCAGGAGCGGGGCGGGGCGGGCGCCGGGCGTCCGGTCAGGTGGGATACGGCGGCGGCGGCGGATGCGGTCGATGTCTCGGGTGGGTGCGGCGGGATCGCCGCACCGGCGGGTTGGGCAGACATGGTCTCAGGCTCCCTGGCGGTCCATGCGGCGGCTGCGCAGCCGGCCGACGATCCCGGTGGGGAAGTGATAGACCGACAAGACGAACAGCAGGCCCAGCCACAGCAGCCACCGGTCGGGTGAGAGCAGGGCGGCGAGCCAGGGCAGGTTGGTGGCCGCCTCACTGCCCAGTCGCAGCAGATCCTGCAGGTAGCTTTGCGCGACGAGGAACAGCGCGGAACCCACGATCGCGCCGTACAGCGTGCCCATGCCCCCGATCACGACGATGAGCAGCACATCCATCATGATCTCGAATGACAGCGACGTGTCCGGCCCGTTGTAGCGCAGCCAGATCGCCAGCATGCAGCCCGACAAGGTCGCGAACAGTGCCGACAGGATGCTGGACGTGGTGCGGTACACCACCACCCGGTATCCGATGGCTTCGGCGCGGAATTCGTTTTCGCGGATGGCCTGCAGCACGCGCCCGAACGGCGAATTCACGATGCGCAGCATGGCCAGGAACAGCAGCACGCAGGCCAGCAGCAAACCGTAGTAGCACAGCAATCGGCCGTCGAGCGAGACCCCCAGTAGCGGGGAGTCGCTGAATTCGTAGGCGGGCGTCAGCACCGCGGGCACCTTGAAGGTCAGTCCGTCCTCACCGCCGGTGTACGCGTGAAGCTGTGAGGCCAGCGTGAGGAAGGCACTGGCCACGGCCAGCGTGATCATTGCAAAGAAGATGGCGCGTACCCGCAGGGAAAACAGACCGATGGCCAGTGCGAGCACAAACGACAGAACCAGCGCCGACGCGGTTCCGACGCCCAGCGCTCCCCAGGTGGGGCCGAGGTGCGTGCTCGCGATGGCCACCCCGTAGGCCCCGATCCCGAAGAACAGGGTGTGTGCGAAGCTGACGATGCCGGTGTAGCCCAGCAGCAGATCGAAGCTGGCCGCCAGAACGACGAAAACAAGCACCTTTGCTGCCACATTGAGCGCCTTCACCCCGGGGAAAATGAACGGCGTCAGCAACAGTGCCATCACCAGCACCAGCAGCAGGGCCGCGAGCCACCGGCTGCGCGGCAGGTCATTGGACAGCAATCGAAGCATCATGGTGCGGGGTGGTCAGCGGTTGGTGACGGGATAGACGCCCTGCGGGCGCCACATCAGGATGGCGACCATCAGTGCGATGTTGGAGAACAGCGCCACCTTGGGGGCCAGAAAGCCGGCGTAATTGGCCACCAGGCCGACCAGCATTGCGCCGATGAGCGCACCGCCGGTCGATCCCAGGCCGCCGATGATGATGACGATGAAGATCAGCACGTTCACCTGCGCGCCCATTTGCGGAGTGACGGCCTGCTGGTACAGCCCCCACATCACGCCACCCAACCCGGCCAGTGCGCTGCCCACCATGAACACGCCGACGAACAGTCGGCGGATCCGGTAGCCCAGAGCCTCGACCATCTCGCGATCCTGGACGCCAGCGCGGATCAGCAGTCCGACCTTGGTTCGTCCGAGCACCCAGGCGAGTGCGGCAAACACCACCAGGCCGACAGCCACTGCGATCAGCCGGTATCTTTCCACGGACGCATCGCCCAGCAACAGGGCTCCGCGCATGCCCTCGGGCAGCGGCAGTGGAAGCTGACTCGGCCCCCAGACCACTTTGATCAGTTCCTCGCCGATGATCATTCCACCCATCGTGATGAGTATCTGCTTGAGGTGCTGGCCGTATACCGGTCTCACGATGAGGCGCTCGAACACCAATCCCAGTGCACCGGCCACCGCCATCGCCGCCAGCATGGCGGGCAGTACCGCCACCAGGTTGCGCCAAAGTTCGCCTGAGCTGGTCCAGTCGCCCATCATGCCCAGCACGGTGGCGGCGACAAAGGCGCCCACTGCGATGAACACGCCATGCCCGAAATTGAGCACATCCATCAGCCCGAACACCAGGGTCAGGCCCGAGGCGATGATGAAGATGATCATCCCCATGGCCAGTCCCGCGACGGTCAGTGTCAGCCAGGTGGACCCCGATCCGATGAGCGGCAGCATGAGCAGCGCCAGGGCGGGAACCAGCAGCGCCGGGCGGATGTCGAACGGGAGGTTGTTCATAGCGAGAGTCCCAGCAGGGATTGCTGCAGCGCCCGGTCCGCGGCCAGTGCCTGCATGGTGCCGGTGTACACCACACGGCCGTCGTCCATCACGGCCACGTGGTCGCCCAGGCGCTGCGCGAAGGCCAGGTTCTGCTCGACCAGCAAAATGGTGGTACCGGTCTGCTTGAGCTGGGCAAAGGCGCTGATCATGTTGTCGATGATGGCGGGCGCAAGTCCCTTGCTGGGTTCGTCGACGATCAGCAGGTCGCGTGGCTCCACGATCGCGCGGGCCACGGCCAGCATTTGCTTCTGGCCGCCCGAGAGCTTGCCTGCCGGGTGGTTCCAAAATTTTTCGACCGCCGGAAAGAGACTGAAGATCCATCTCAGCCTCGCCGCATCGATCTGCGCCAGGGTTCGGGCGCTGCGTGCGGCCAGCAGCATGTTTTCCTTCACGCTCAGGTCGGCAAAGATCCCCATGTTTTCCGGTACGTAGGCGATCGATCGCGCCGCGATGCCGGGTGTGTCGAGCCGGGTGATTTCCTGTCCGCTCAGCGTGATGCGGCCCTGCGAGGCTCTCCAAAGGCCCATGATGGTGCGCAGCGTGGTGGTCTTGCCCGCTCCGTTGCGCCCCAGCAGCATGGTGAGTTGACCGCGCGCAACGCTCAGGTCGACACCGTGCAGGATGTGGTAGGCCCCGATGTGGGTGTGCACGCCGCATAGTTGCAGCAGTGGCGCGGCGGCATCGGCCTGGGATGGGCCGGCAGCGCTGTCGGGGTGGGGACGGCCGGAAGGGTTCATGGTTCAATGCCCTGCCCGGGTACCGGGCTGACACCCAGGTAGGCCTGCTGCACCACGGGCGAGGCGATCACGCCGGCTGGTTCTCCGTCGGCCACCAGCTGGCCGTTGTGCAGCACGATGATGCGATCGGCCAGCTCGCGCACCACGTCCATTTTGTGCTCCACCAGAAGGATGGTTTTGCTGCGGTCCTCCTTCAGCGCGCGGATCAGGTCCAGAATCACGGGCGCTTCGTCGTGGCTCATGCCGGCGGTGGGCTCGTCGAACAGGTACACCTGCGGCTGCAACGCCATCAGCAGTGCCACCTCCAGCTTGCGCTGGTCACTGTGCGGCAGGCTGGCAACCGATTTCCGGGCAAGCGAGCGCATGGCCACGCGGTCCAGCAGTTCATCGGCCCGGTGCGTCAGCGCAGAGTGATCGCTCCAGATGCTCCACAGGTTCAACCCGCGCAGATGGGCCCCGTCCAGCGTGGCTTGTACCGCCAGCCGCACATTTTCCTGAACGCTCAGGTTGGGAAACAGGTTGGTCAGCTGGAAAGCCCGCCCCAACCCGGAGCGGGTTCGGGCAGAAGGGCTGTGCCCGCTCAGGTCCTGCCCGTTCAGCAGCACCTGTCCCTCACTGGCCTTGAGCTGGCCCGATATCAGATTGAAATAGGTTGTTTTGCCGGCGCCGTTGGGACCAACGATGGCGGTCAGCGTGCCTGGCTCGAAGCGACAGCTGACCCGGTTGACGGCCACATGGCCGCCAAATCGGATGGTCAGATTGCGGGTTTCCAGCATGGGTTCAAGGGGGGCTTGCGTCGGAGCTTTGCGGACAGGCAGCGATAGCGGGTCGGACCTCGACCGGCTGCAGTGGGCGCAGCAGGATTCGCTGCGCCCATCGCACGACCTGGTGCAATGCGTGCGGGTGGACAGGGCGGGCCGTCGGGCCCGCAGTTGGTCAGCGCTTGTTGCGTATGGGCACGTCCATCTCCTGGGGCTTGATCTCACGGACGAGATCGGGGACGCCCCAGGCGAATGCCGGGTCCACCTTGATCTTGAAGTGGTACATGCTTTGCATGGCTTGGTGGTCTTCCTTGCGGAAGGTCATTCTGCCTTTCGGGGTGTCAAAGCCCATGCCCTCCATGGCGGTGATCAGGGTGTCGGCCTTGGTTTCGCCGCCCGTCTTCTTGAGTGCCGCCACCAGGGCCATCGCGGCGGTGAAGCCACCGGCCGTGAAGAAGTCCGGCGGGCTCTTGAACTGGCTGTAGTGCCGCGCCACCATGGCGTCGTTGACCGGGTTCTTGGGCATGCCGAAGTAGTAGTAGGCGGCACCTTCCATACCCGGGAACTGCTTGTAGGCCGTCATTGCCGGCAGAATGTTGCCGCCCGTGGCAATTTCGATGCCGTGGCGCTTGAGGTCCATGTCGGCAATCTTGAACGGGTTGCCACCGGCCCAGATGATGAAGATGATCTTGCGCCCCGGCAGATCCTTGAGCTTGTCGATCATGCGTTGGCCACCGGCCGTGAAGTCGGTGGTGGTGGGTGGCAGGTATTCCTCGTGCACCAGCTTGGACTTTTTGAGTGCTTCCCGGAAGGCTTTTACGCCGTCCCGACCAAAGGCATTGTCTTGCGCCATGGTGACGATACTCACGCCGGCCTTGTCCACGGCCACGGCGTTGGCGATCGCGTCTTGCGAGCTGTTGCGACCAGTACGGAAAATGTAACGGTTCCATTTCTCCCCCGTGATGGAGTCGGCCACGGCGGGTTCAACCAGCAGGATTTTTTTGTACTCCTCGGCGACCGGCAACATCGCCAAGGCCACCGGCGAGGCGGTGGGGCCCACAGCCAGGTCCACCTTGTCGTCACCGTAGGCCGAGGCCAGCAGCGACTTGCCCAGGTCGGGTTTGCCCTGATCGTCTTTTTCGATCACGCTGATTTTGCGGTTTGCCACCATCATGGTGCCGCCGGTGGCGTAGTCCAGACCCATCATCAGTCCGACCTGGGTCTGCTTGCCGTAGGCCTCCAGCGGGCCCGTCTTGCTGTAGATGTGCGCGATCTTGATCTCTTTGCCACTTTGAGCCAGCGCGCTCTGGGAGCCGACTGCGCAGGCCAGGCTGCCCATTGCGAGAACCAGCGTGCGGCGGGACAGGGAGAGAAAAACGGTGGGCGGCATGGAGTCTCCTGATGGGGGGTGGGGGTTTCAGCGTCTTGCAGCGATCTACAGCAGGATCAATGCCAACGCTCCTTGGGTCCTTTGGGGGCAAAAGGCGTCGTTTACGCAGCGTCAGTCCCTGTCAATTGTTTATATTTCAGACGATAAATGGATTAAAAGCAGACACCGTACAAAAAATGGTCATTCAATGATACGAATCTCCATGAACGGGATCGTCCATACCGCGCAGTCGGTTGTACAGCGTTGCGCGGGGAATCTGCAGCAAACGCGCCGCAGCCGTCTTGTTGCCTTGCGTGGCGCGCAGGGCGGCCGCGATGGCTTTTAGCTCCAGAGTAGCCACCTGTTGCTCCAGGGGCCGCAGCAGGTGGGCATCGTCCTGGGCCATCGGCCCGTCAGAGGGTTCGGGTTCGATGCCCTGGCCGGCTGTTTGGGCCTGCGTACTGTCGGCCCGAGCAGCCACCCAGTCGCCAGGCCAGGAACCTGCAGCCTCCATCCCGGTGCCCACAGCGTCCTGAGGCAAATCCAGCACGGCACGCACGTGGGCGGATTCAATGCGGGGTGAGTCACTGCGCATGGCCGCCTGCTCCAGCACGTTGCGCAGTTCGCGGATGTTTCCCCGCCAGGGCTGCCCCTGCAGCAGCAGCAGTGCCTCGGTGCTCAGCTCGGGCGTCGGCGTGCCATTGCGCTGTGCTACGTCCTCTCCCAGTACCTCCACCAGGGCAGGGATGTCGCTGGTGCGCTCCCGCAGTGGGGGTACGCGGATGGGCAGCACATGCAGCCGGTAGTAGAGGTCTTCCCGGAACTGGCCCTCGCGCACCATGCGGGCCAAATCGCGCGAGGTGGCGGCAATGACCCGGGCATCGAAGGGCAGCAGCCGGTCGGATCCCAGCGGTTCGATTTCGCCTTCCTGCAGGGCGCGCAGCAGCTTGCTTTGCAGTGCCAGCGGCATGTCACCGATCTCGTCCAGGAATAGCGTGCCGCCATGCGCCATGCGAAAACGTCCTTCGCGTCCCTTGCGCTGCGCACCGGTGAAGGCCCCGGCTGCATAGCCAAAGAATTCGGCCTCCAGCAAGGTCTCGGGCACAGCGGCTATGTTCACACCGATGAATGGCGCGCGTCCTCGGGCCGAAGCCTGGTGGATGGCGTGCGCCAGCAGCTCCTTGCCGGTGCCTGTCTCGCCCAGCAGCAACACCGGGCTGTTGCTCTGGGCAGCGCGGCGTGCCTGGCGCTTGACCTCCAACGCTGGGGGACTCTGCCCCACGAAGCTGGCAAAGGTGTACTTGGCCTGGCGCGGTGCGCCGTCGCCCCGGCGCCTACGGGCTGCGAGTTCGCGCCGTGCATCGTCGAGATCGCGTTGCAGCAGATTGAATTTTTCGATCAGCGGTTGCAGCGTGGTCTCGGCATGGTCGAACAGCACGATACCCAGGGCGCCGATGACCATGCCCGCATCGTCGCGCAGAGGGATGCGGCTGACCACGAAAGTCCCTGCGCGGTTGGTCAGCAGGTCGATCAGGATGGGTTGGCCGGTTTCCAGCACCCGGTGCATTTGGGTGTTCTGTACCACCCTGGAGACGGGATATCCGACGAAGTCTTCTTCGTGTTCGAAGCCCAAAGCAGGAAGGTAGCGACGGTACTGGTCGTTGATCCAGACCACCCGAGCCTGGCTGTCCACCAGCAACATGCCCTGACTGGCCGTGCCAAAGAGCCCGAACAGCGATTTGGCCGCCAACTCGAGTATGCGCTCGGCATCCCGCGGCAATGCCCCAGCACGACCGGGTTCATCCGACCGACCGGGACCCGCAGCGCGGGCTGTGTCAGGTGGAAGCATCGGCGTCGTCATGGCGTGGCGGTCGGCAGTTGGCGCAGGCGGGAAAGCGTCTCGGGAAGGCCGTCCATCGCAGTGCGGGCCTGCCCGGATGGGTCTCAGCCAGCGCGTTCGGCATCCAAAGCCGCACGGATGCCCGCCAGAAATTCCTGCGCGACCGTACCAACCTGCTCTCGAGGCAATGGATCGATCAGCTGGATGATCCGGCTGCCGATGACCACCGCATCGGCCACGCGTGAGATGGTTCGCGCACTGTCGGCGTCCCGGATGCCGAAGCCCACGCCCACCGGGACGCTGACATGGCGCCGGATGCGCGGCAGCATGGTCTCGACCGCGGCGGTGTCCAGTGTACCGGCGCCGGTCACGCCCTTGAGCGACACGTAGTACACGTAGCCGCTGGCGATACGGCCCACCTGGGCCATGCGTTCGTCGGTGCTGGTGGGCGCCAGCAGGAAGATCAGGTCCAGGCCCTGGGCGCGCAGATCGGCTGCAAAGTCTTCGCACTCTTCGGGCGGGTAGTCGACGATCAGCACCCCATCCACGCCCGCAGCGGCTGCATCCCGCACGAAGGCACTGGCCCCATCGGCCCGGCGGTGCTTCTGGTTGTAGCGTTCCACCGGGTTGGCGTAGCCCATCAGTACCACCGGAGTGAGGTCATCCTGCTTGCGGAACAGGCGCACCATGTCCAGCACCTGGGTCAGTCCGATGCCCTGGGCCAATGCCCGGTCGCCGGCCTTCTGGATCACCGGTCCATCGGCGCTGGGGTCGGAGAAGGGCACGCCCAGCTCGATGATGTCGGCGCCGCCTGCAACCATGGCTCGCATGAGTTCGGGGGTCAGATCGGCGTAGGGGAAGCCGGCCGTGACATAGGGAATCAGGGCTTTGCGACCGGCCCGCTGAAGGGCCTGCAGGGTGGGGGTGATGCGGCTCATGCGGCGGCTCCGGCGCGTACCAGCGTGATCGGCTGATCGCTGCCGCCCTTGACCGCCTGACCCTGGCAGCTGGGGCGGCAGTAGAAGTCGGCGTGGCTCAGGTCGGCTACGGTGCCGATGTCCTTGTCACCGCGGCCAGACAGGCAGACCAGCAGCGACTGATCGCGCCGCAGGGTGGGGGCGAGCTGCATGGCGTAGGCGATGGCGTGGCTGGATTCCAGCGCAGGGATGATGCCTTCGGTTCGGCACAGGTGGTGGAAGGCCGCCAGTGCCTGATCGTCGGTGACGCCCACGTACTCGGCCCGGCCGATGTCCTTCAGGTAGGCATGTTCCGGTCCGACGCCGGGGTAATCGAGGCCCGCGCTGATGCTGTGGGTTTCGGTCACCTGCCCGTTGTCGTCCTGCAGCACGTAGGTGCGGTTGCCGTGCAGCACGCCGGGGCTGCCGCGCTGCAGCGAGGCCGAGTGCTTGCCGGAATCCAGTCCCAGGCCGGCGGCCTCGACGCCGATCAGCCGGGTGCCGGCATGGGGAATGTAGGGGTGGAAGATGCCCATGGCATTGCTGCCCCCGCCGACGCAGGCCAGTACGGCGTCGGGCTGGGGCGCATGGCAGCCGGCGCGTGCCAGCATCTCGGGCATCTGCACCAGCGATTCCTGGCCGATCACGCTCTGGAAGTCGCGCACCATCATGGGGTAGGGGTGGGGTCCGGCGACGGTGCCGATGATGTAGAAGGTGTTGTCCACGTTGGCCACCCAGTCACGCAGGGCCTCGTTGAGCGCATCCTTGAGGGTCTTGCTGCCGCTTTCGACGGGCACCACCGTGGCGCCGAGCAGCTTCATGCGGTAGACGTTGGGGCTCTGGCGCTTGATGTCCTCGCTGCCCATGTAGACCACGCACTCGAGCCCGTAGCGGGCGCAGATGGTGGCCGTGGCCACGCCATGCTGGCCCGCACCGGTTTCGGCGATCACCCGGGGCTTGCCCATGCGCCGCGCCAGCATGGCCTGTCCGATGGTGTTGTTGACCTTGTGGGCGCCGGTGTGGTTGAGGTCCTCGCGCTTGAGGAAGATCTGCGCGCCGCCGAGTTCGCGGCTCATGCGCTCGGCGTGGTAGACCGGCGAGGGCCGGCCGACAAAGTGCGCCAGCTCGCGCTGGAATTCGGCGATGAAATCGGGATCGTGCTGATACCGTGCGTAGGCCTCCCGCAGCTCGTTGATGGCGTGCGTCAGGGTTTCGGAGACGAAGCTGCCGCCGTAGGGTCCAAAGTGACCCCGCTGGTCGGGTTGCTGGTAACTGGACATGGTTGCATCCGTGCGAAGGGCGGCGGGTGCCGCAGGACTGGGGGGCTTGCCAGCGCCGGACTAAGCCGCCCGGAGGTCGGCGGCGCGCACGGCGGCGACAAATTGTCGGATCTTGTCGGGGTCCTTGAGACCCTTGTGGCCCGGGCCTGAAATTTCGACCCCGGAACTCACATCAACGGCCAGCGCGGTGCAGCGCGGCCGAAGCAGGGCCATGCCTTCGCCCACGTTTGCAGTGGTCAGCCCACCACTCAAGACGAGGGGAGCGTTGACGTTTGGTGGCAGGAGTGACCAATTGAACGTTTGTCCGCCGCCGCCGTACCCCTCGACCAGGGCGTCGAGCAGCAGGGCTTGGGCATCGGAATACTGGTGTGCGTATTCTAGAAGATCGAACCGCGCACCGGCCGCGGTCGGAATGCGGGCGGCCCGCAGGTAGGGCCGCCCCGCCCCGATGGCTGCAGCCCGGCATTCGGACGGCGACTCATCGCCATGAAACTGCAGCGTGGCACCCGGTACCTGGCCGGCAGCGGCAACGACTTCCGCCGTGGGGGTGTTGACGAACAGCAGCACCGGCGTGACGAAGGGCGGCAGGCGACGCGCCAATGCGGCAGCCCGCCCGGGCGTGACGGCCCGCGGACTGGCGGGATACAGCACGAAGCCGATGGCATCGACGCCCGCTCCGACCGCGGCATCGACGTCCGCTTCGCGCGTCAGACCACAGATCTTGATGCGCGTTCGGTCTGG
>VERU01000043.1 GCA_018882485.1 Rhodoferax sp.
CCGGCGGCGGCGGGTGGGGGCGCGGCGGCTCCAGCAGCGTCTGCGCCGGCCGGGCTGGCGCGGCCCACACCGACAGCGCAACCCCAGGGCTGATGCAGAAACCCAGCGCCGCCAGCTCGAAGGCATCCTGCTGGCCCAGCAGACGCAACAACGCCAGACGGGCCCGCCACAGCGACTCGGGGACCCGGTCATCGGCCGACGGAGTCTGCTCGCGCAGCAGAGTCTCCAGCGTCTGGGACGCGCCCAGTCGCAGCGGCTGCGCCCGGCCGCAACAGCCTTGCAGCAGATCGGCCAGCGGCGTGGCCGCCTCCGCCGCAACCGAGCGCAGGGCCGACCAATCCAGCGCGAGCATCCGCGCCGGGTCGGCCACCGCAACGTCCAGGGTATTGGCCAGCTCCTGCAGGGCCGCGGGGTCGAGCCGGGCCGGGCAACGCCAGTCCCAGGCGCCGGCATCGGCCTGTCCGGCGGTACGCAGCAGACCGGCCGCCGCCAGCGCGTCCAGATCCCGCAGGGCACTGCGCCACAGGGCGGCCTGCGGCGACTGAGGCTGCTCGCGCAAAGCCCCCAGCAGCCGGGCGTACGCCCCGGCATCGTCGCCGTTGGCGTACCGGAGCGCGGCCTCCTCCAGGACCGCGTCGGCCGTCCAGGACGGGGCAACCGGCTGGTCCGCCGCCTTGGGCGCCACGGCGGTGGCAGCCTGGGACGACACGGTGGGCGCCGCGGGCCAGAGGTCGGCGGGCGACAGCGGGTCGATCCGGGCTGCGGCCATGCGGCTGGCCTCGAAGTCGGCCGAGGCCGGTTCTCCGCCGGTCGCCAGTGTGGAACTGACCAGGCCGTGCGTCACCGGCTGCGTGCTGGCATAGGCCAGGCTGGAAACGGGGCTGGCTGGCAGGGCGTCGGACGCCGCCGTCGGCGCCGCACCGCGCACACCGGCGCCACCCAGGCGACCACGCCACCAGTCGCGCGAAAACTGGGCCTCGACCGCATCGATTTTCTGCAGCGTCTGGCTTTGCTCGCCCGTATACGACAGCAAGCTGCTCTGGAAAAACCCGGCATCATGGGCCACAGCTTCGGCGGCATGCCGTTTCCTGCGCCTGATTTCGCGCAACTGCGCGAGTTCGGCCCGCCGGACCAGGTCGTTGCGGCGCTTGCGCTCCAGGGTTTCCTTCAGGGCCTGCTTGCCGTAGGCGCCCGGGGGACCGGGCCGGTCCTCGGGGGGCGCCGGTTCAGCCCGCCAGCGGCGCCAGGATGCGGCGACACGGGACCACAGACCGGACATGGCGATGCGGGGCAACCCGGCGGCTGGAGCCGCCCACCTGCCGGTGGGCAGCGCCTGGCTGTCAGTCGCCGAACATCCGCTGCTTGAGCTCGCGCCGCTGCTGGGCTTCCAGCGAAAGCGTGGCGGTCGGGCGAGCCAGCAGCCGGCCGACACCGATGGCTTCACCGGTCTCGTCGCAGTAACCGTAGTCGCCGGCATCGATGCGCTGGATCGACTGCTCGATCTTCTTGAGCAGCTTGCGTTCGCGGTCGCGCGTGCGCAGCTCCAGCGCATGCTCTTCCTCGATGGTGGCGCGGTCGGCCGGGTCGGGCACGACCACGGTATCCTCACGCAGGTGCTCGGTGGTCTCGCCGGCGTTGCTCAGGATGTCCTGCTTCAGACGCACCAGCTTGAGCCGGAAAAAGGCCAGCTGCACCTCGTTCATGTACTCGGCATCGGGCATGGCGATGACTTCGGCATCGCTGAGCTGTTCCACCGGGCGGGTTTTCCAGTGGTTGGCCAGCTTGGGGTCTTTGCGCAGGGCACTGGCCGCGGGCGTGATCGGTTGGGTCGTGGGCATGCTGGGGGCGTAACTCGCTTTGGCGGCGGTGGAAGCCACCGCCTGTGCCATCGAAGGCACGGTCAATTGGGTCAAACGGGCCGATGGACGGCTGGAGCGCACCGGCAGGCTGGGGTCGATGTCGGCGGCCCGGGGCGCCGGCACCACAGCGGGCGCGGCGGGCTTCACGGCGACCGGGGGCTGGGTCTTGGGCAAGGCCTTGGCGGCAGCGGGAGCTGCCGCCGGGGCCGGCGACTTGGCGGTGGCCTTGACCGCGGTCTTGTCGGCGGCCTTGGCACCCGGCTGAACCAACGCCTGAGCCGACGCAGCGGGCTTGGCCGCAGCAGGCTTGGCGGTAGGAGTCGGCTTGGCCTTCGGAGCGGGCGCGCCCTTGACGGGCTGGGCAGCCGCCTTGGGCAGAGCCGGCTTGCTCGCCGTCTGGGCGGGTGTCTTTGCAGCGGCCTTGGCCGCCGTCTTGACGGGGGCCAAGGCGGTCTTGCCCAGTGCAGCAACCTTGGCGGCCGTCTTGGCCGGTGCGGCAGCCTTGGCGGCCGCCTGGGCAGGGGTCTTGGCTAGCTGCACCGCCGTGGGTTTACCGACCCGCGACTTGCCGGCAGGAGCTGGCGTGGTCGAGGTCCGTGGACTCCCGGCCGGAGGCGCGACCGCGCGCGCCGCCTTGGAGGGGGGGGCCGAAACAGGCGCTTTCGCCGCCCTGGCGGGCGTCCCGGTCGTAGGCTTGGCCTTTGCGGCTTGCGTTTTCACTGCGGGTCTCCTGGCAGAACGAATCTGCAAATCCGGTTCAGGACCTGCGGATCCTCCCGACCCGCCCGGTGCCTGCTTGTCGCCGGCGCGCGAGTGTAGCGGTTCGGCCCGGGGTAAACCCATCAGTTGCAAAAGCGCGACAAGCATGGCTGAAATGGGGCAAGAAAACGGCCGGTCGCCTCAGACCAGGCATTGCTCCAGGCCCTGCACCAGGATGTCGCGCGGCAGATCGATGCCAATGAACACCATCTTGCTCAGCCGGGGCTCATCGGGCGCCCAGGCCGGCCCCAGGTCGCTGCCCATGAGCTGGTGCACGCCCTGAAAAATCACCTTGCGTTCGGTGCCTTTCATCAGCAGCACGCCCTTGTAGCGCAGCATGCGGGGGCCGTACACATTGACCATGGCGCCCAGGAAATCCTCCAGCCGGGCCGGATCGAAGGCGCGCTCGGACTTGAAGACGAAGCTCTTCACGTCGTCGTCGACATGGTGGTGGTGGCCGTGGCCCTCGTGGCCATGGGCGTGCGAGGGATGGTCGCAGTGCTCGCCGTGATCATGGTCGTGATCATGGTGGTGATCGTGCCCGTCTTCCTTGAGGAAATCCGGGTCGATGTCGAGCTTGGCATTGAGGTTGAAGCCGCGCAGGTCGAACACCTCGGCGATCGCCACCTCGCCAAAATGCACCGCTTTCAGCGGCGCACGCGGGTTCATGTGTTTAAGCCGGTGCATCAGCGCTTCGACCTCGGCCGGCGTGACCAGATCGGTCTTGCTGATGAAGATCTGATCGGCAAAACCGACCTGGCGTCGCGCCTCCTGGCGGTCGTTGAGCTGGCCGGCAGCGTGCTTGGCATCGACCAGGGTCAGGATGGAGTCCAGCAGGTAACTCTCGGCGATCTCGTCGTCCATGAAGAAGGTCTGCGCCACCGGACCGGGATCGGCCAGCCCGGTGGTCTCGATCACCACACGGTCGAAGCTCAGCTCGCCCTTGCGCCGCTTTTCGGCCAGATCGTGCAGCGCACCGCGCAGGTCCTCGCGGATCGAGCAGCAGATGCAACCATTGCTCATCTGCACGATCTGCTCCTGGGTATCGGACACCAGGATGTCGCTGTCGATGTTTTCCTGGCCGAACTCGTTCTCGATCACGGCGATTTTCTGGCCGTGGGCCTCGGTGAGCACCCGTTTGAGCAGGGTGGTCTTGCCCGACCCGAGAAAGCCGGTGAGGATGGTGGCGGGGATGAGTGACATGGCGCGATACGGGTTGGGGTGTCTCGGGGGGCGTCGGGCCACCGTTCGGGGCGCCGCGCGGTCCGGTGGGTCCGACCCCGCAAGGTGGGGGAGTGTAGCGGCGAATTCAAGCCGGCCAGGACCGCCGGCGCCGTTTCAGCGCCGCACCACGGCCAGGCCCTTGAGGTACTCCCCCTCGGGGAAACACAGGGTCATGGGATGGTCCGGGGCCGCGCCCAGCCGGTCGGTCACGTAGCCGTCCACCCGCGCGTCGATGCCCGCCGAGGCCACGATCTTGTGGAACAGATCGGCGCTGATGCCGCCCGAGCACGAAAAGGTGAACAGCAGGCCGCCGGGCTCCAGCAGGCCCAGCGCCAGCCGGTTGATGTCCTTGTAGGCGCGGGCGGCGCGCTCGGCATGGGCCGCCGTGGGTGCCAGCTTGGGCGGATCGAGCACGATGGCGTCGAAACGCCGGCCCTGCTGTGCGAAGCGGCGCAGGCTGACATTGACATCGGCATCCAGGAATTCGACGCCCGTCGTCGCCAGGCCGTTGCGCGCCAGGTTGTCGGCCGCCAGCGCCAGCGCCGGCCCCGACGAGTCGATGGACACCACCTCGCTCGCGCCGCCCAGCAGCGCAGCCACCGTGAAGCCACCGCTGTAGCAGTAGGCGTTGAGCACGCTGCGGCAGCCCAGGCGACGCACCGCCTCGGCCAGGCGGCGGCGGTTATCGCGCTGGTCCAGGTAGTAGCCGGTCTTGTGTCCGGTGGCGATGTCCAGCCCGAGCCGCCAGCCGTGCTCCTGAAGTTCCAGCCGGGTCGGCGCCGGGCCGCCCCGCAGCCAGCCCGTGACCTCGGGCAGGCCCTCGAGCCCCCGGCTGCTGGCGTCGGAGCGCTCGTACAGGCGCTGCAGGCCCGTCGCGGCCAGCAGGGCATCGGCCAGCACCTGCTTCCATCGCTCGGCTCCACTGGACAGAAACTGGGCCACCAGCGTGTCGCCGTAGCGGTCGACGATCAGGCCGGGCAGGCCGTCGGCCTCACCGTGCACCAGTCGAACCCCGTCGCTGGGTATATCAAATCGGGCTCTGGCCCTTATGGCGCCTGACAAGTTTGCTCTGAAAAAAGAAGCATCGATGCGCTGGTCCACATCGAAACTCCAGGCCCGTGCCCGGATCCGGGAGGCCGGGCTGTAGGCCGCCCAGGCCAGGAATTCGCCCTCGTGGGACTCCACACGCACGGTCTCGCCGGCATCGCCCCCACCTTTCTGGATGGCGGACTCGAAAATCCAGGGGTGACGGCGCTGCAGCGAGCGCTCCTTGCCGGGCTTGAGGCGCAGGGTTTTCATGGTCGGCGGGGCGATGGCAGGATCAGTAGTCGGACAGCCCGGGATTCCAACACAAACCCTACCGGCAGCGCGGCGGCGACCGCACGACCGGGAGAGTCAGCCCTTGCCGCGCAGCCGCGCCCGCGGGTGCGCGGCGTCGTAGGCCTGCGCCAGGTGCTGGAAGTCGAGCCGGGTGTAGACCTGGGTGGTGCCGATATGGGCATGGCCCAGCAGCTCCTGCACGGCCCGCAGGTCGCCGCTGGACTGCAGCAGGTGACTGGCGAAGGAATGCCGCAGCATGTGGGGATGCACCGGCACCGCCAGGCCAGCCTGGGCGCTGCGCCGGCGCAACCGCAGCCAGACGGACTGGGCACTGAGCCGGCTGCCCCGGTGCCCCAGAAACAAGGCCGCGCTCGATGCCGCGCCCGGCAGATCGGCGCGCACGGCCAGCCACTGCTGCAGGGCATCCAGGGCCGGCTCGCCCACCGGCACGGTGCGGCGCTTGCTGCCCTTGCCCAGCACATGGGCCTCGGCCGCCTGCAGGTCCACCCAGCCGCGGGCCTGCGCGCTGGCCTGCACGTCCAGGCCGACGAGTTCGCCCACGCGCAAGCCGCTGCCATACAGCAGTTCGACGATGGCGCAGTCGCGCGCACTCATCCAGGGAGGATCGGGCGACTCCTGGTAGTCGGCCAGCCGCATGGCCTCATCCACACCCAACGCCTTGGGCAAGGGCTTGCCCGACCGGGGGGCGCGCACATCCTGCACCGGGTTGGCCTCCACCTGGCCGTTGCGACCCAGCCAGCGGTAGAAGCTGCGCCAGCCCGACAGGATCAGGGCGATACCGCGCCCGCTGCGCCCGCTGCCGTGCATCTGCGCCACCCAGCGCCGGATGTGGGCCGCCTGCACCTGCGTCAGCGCCACGCCGGCCTGGGCGGCCAGGGCGATCAGGCGCTGCAGGTCCAGCGCGTACAGCTCCACGGTGCGCACGGCCAGCCGCTTCTCGACGCGCACATGTTCCAGATAGGACTCGACCAGCGGATGGGCGTCAACCCGGGCAACCGGCGGGGCCGGGCGCGGCGAACGGGCGGCGGGCTCGGGCCGGGCCATGGCGGCGGCCGGACCGGTCAGCGCAGCCGGGACAGCGCGGCACCGCAGAGGTCGGCAATGCGCTCCAGGAAATCGGTGCCCATGCCGCTGGCAAAGCGCTGGGCGTCGGGCGAGGCCAGCACCAGCAGGCCGAACACCGGTGCCGCCGCACCCGAGGCGGTCCCGGGCGGACGCAGCGGCAGGATGGCCAGCGAGGCCACCGCCGCCGGGTCGGCCATCCAGCGGGTGAGCTCGAAGCCGGTGTTGAGGCCGCAAAAGGGCTCGGTCAGGGCCGCGCCGAACTGGCGGATGTCCTCGCTCACGTCCTGCGCAAAGGCCGCATGGGCGTGGGCAGGCGCCAGGTCCCACAGCCGCAAGGCCACCTGGGGCACGGAAAACCGCGACTCGATGCCGCGCGCGATCAGGGCCGGCAGTTCGGCGGCCTCGGTCACCTCGAACAGGGTGGCGGCCCAGCGCAGAAGGCGCCCGGAGAGCATCACGTTCTCGTTGCCGTGCCGGATCATGTCCATGATGCGGTATTCCAGCGCCTTGATCTTGTCACGCAGCATTTCGGCCTGCCGCTCCTGCAGGCTCACGGCGCGCGCATTGTGCGGGCTGCGCAGGTGCACGGCGGCCAGCAGTTCGGCGTGGCGCTCGAAAAAATCGGGGTTGGCGCCCAGGTAGCCGGCGATGTCGGCCTCGGTCACGGGTGGGGTCAGGGGTGTGGTCATGTCGGGTCCGGGAGTTCGATATCGCCATGAAAAACGGTTTCGGCCGGGCCGGTCATGCGCACCGGCGCACCCGGCCCATCCCAGGCAATGCCCAGGCGCCCACCCCGGGTGTGCACCTCCACCGCGGGATCGAGCCAGCCCAGGCGGATGCCGGCCACCACCGCGGCGCAGGCGCCCGAGCCACAGGCCAGGGTTTCCCCGACGCCGCGCTCGTAGACCCGCAGCCGCACCTGCGTGCGGTGCTGCACCTGCAGGAAGCCGGCGTTGACGCGACGCGGGAAGCGCGGGTGGGCCTCGATGCGCGGCCCGAGGTCGGCCACGGGCGCCGTGTCGACGTCATCGACCCGGCACACGGCATGGGGGTTGCCCATGGAGAGCACCGCCAGCCACAGCGGCTCCAGGGCCGGCAGCGGCAACGGCCACTGCTGCCAGCCGCCCAGCGCCCGGGGGGTCAGCCCGGCCGCGTCGAAGGGCACCTGCGCCGGCTCGAACACCGGCACGCCCATGTCGACGGTGACACGGCCGTCGGCCTGCAAACGGGGCTCGATCACGCCGGCCAGCGTCTGCACCCGCAGCACGGACTTGTCGGTCAGGCCACGGTCACGCACGAAGCGGGCAAAGCAGCGCGCCCCGTTGCCGCACTGCTCGACCTCACCGCCATCGGCGTTGTGGATCAGGTACTCAAAGTCGATGCCCGGCGCCGGGGCCGGGCGCACCGTCAGGATCTGGTCGGCCCCGACGCCAAAGTGCCGGTCGGCCAGTTGGCGGTAATGCGCCCGCGTCAGCCCGAAGCGCTGGCGCGTCTCGTCGAGCACGACGAAATCGTTGCCGGCACCCTGCATCTTGGTGAACGGGATTCGCATATAAACTGATTATCCCTTGAACCCTGCGCCGGCCGGCCCGACCCGACCCGACCGAGCGACCATCCAGCCGGACTCCCCATGCCCCGTTCCAGCCAGCTGCTGCACCCCCAGCGAGAGCCCGCGCCGCTGCGGCCGGCGGCCACCGTGCTGCTGTTGCGCGACGGCACCCGGGGCCTGGAGGTGCTGATGACACGCCGCTCGGCGACAGCAAGCTTCGCCCCCGGCGCCTATGTGTTCCCGGGCGGCGGCATCGACCCCGCCGACGCCGCCAGCCACGATCTGGCCGAGCGCCGCCCCGGCCAGCCTGCGCAGCAGCTGACGCAGGCCATCGCGGCGATCCGCGAAAGTTTCGAGGAGCTGGGCGTGCTGCTGGCCCGCCATGCCGATGGCCGGGCCGTCGATGCCCGCGACATCGCCGCGCTGGACCGCACCCAGCCGCTGGCGCCGCAATGCGCTGCCCGCGGGCTGCGGCTGGCAGCCGACGGCGTGCACCTGCTGGCGCACTGGATCACCGACCGCGACCTGCCGCGACGCTTCGATGTGCCCTTTCTGGTGGCGCGCATGCCCGAGGGACAGACCCCGGTGGCCGACGACCGCGAGCAGTTCGAGCCGGTCTGGGTGCGACCGGCCGATGCACTGGCGCGGCATCAGGCCGGCCAGTTCTTCATGATCTTCCCGACCATCCGCACGCTGGAGCGGCTGCAGACCTACGCCGATGTGGACGCCCTGCTGCAAGCCTGCGCTGCCACCGAGCAGCCGCTGTGGACCAGTTGCCCGCGCGCTGGGCTGCTGGCCGGGCGCGAGGCCCGCTACATGGAGCACGAGCTTCCCTACGGCGAGCTGGCGCTGGTGTGTCCGGACGGGCAAATGCTGCATGCCCTGGACTGGCAGAGCGAACGGCCGGTGCCGCTGCTCAGGAATGTGCAACGCCTGACCGCGCCCAACCCCGGCGTGATGACGGGCCCGGGCACCAACAGCTACCTGGTGGGCGACCCGCGCACCGGTTACATCGCCATCGACCCCGGTCCGGCCGACACGGCGCACCTGGAGCGGCTGTGGCGGGCTGCCGGGGGCGACATCCGGCTGATCGTCTGCACCCATTCGCACCCCGATCATGCCCCCGGGGCACGGCCCTTGCAGGCGATGTTCCAGCCCCAACCGCCGGTGCTGGGGCTGCCGTCGGCCCCCACGGCGCGCGAGAACAGCCGCTTCCAGCCCGACCGGTCGCTACAAGATCAGGAGCTGCTGAGCCTTGCGGGACAAGGGCTGGATGCCGATTTGACCCACCAACTGCTGGTGCTGCACACACCCGGCCATGCGGCCAACCACCTGTGTCTGGTGCTGCTGGAAGATGGCCTGCTGTTCAGCGGCGACCACATCCTCAACGGCAGCACCACCGTGATCGACCCGCCCGACGGCGACATGAACGCCTACCTCGATGCGCTGGATCGGCTGCGGCAGACCTGCGAGGACCACGGCGTCGGCTACATCCTGCCGGCGCACGGCCATGTGATCGGCGGACCGGGTGGCGAAGCGGCCGCAGCCATCGCGCAGCTCAAGGCCCATCGGCTGGCCCGCGAGGCCAAGATCCGCCGGGCGATGCAGGCCCGGCCCGACGGCACCCCCGACGACTGGGTGGCGCTGGCCTACGACGATGTGCCGCCGCGCATGTGGCCGGTGGCCAAGCGCTCCCTGCTGGCCCATGTGGCGCGCATCGAGTCCGACCCCGCCTGAGCCGCCCCGGCAGATTCGCCGGGCGGGCGCTCAGGGCTGACGCTGTGCGCCCGCTGCGGGCAGTGGCAGGCCGGTGGTGGCCGTGGGCGCCAGGCGTTCGGATGTCCAGCGCAGCAGGTCCAGCCACATCTGGCGCATTTCGGCCTCGGTCGGGGTGCGCAGGGAATTGAACAGCTCCACCGTCACCACCGGCACGCCCTTGTGCACGCCGCTGTAGTTGCCCAGAGAACCGGGAAAGATGCCCACCTGATCCAGGTACAGGCGGCCCAGGCGGGTGGGCGGAACCGAGGGGCCGTCAAAATCCAGCACCCCGTAGGGCGCATGGATGCTCACCACCAGCTGGGGGTGGAAGGTCTGCAGCTGCTGGTGCAGAAATCGCGACTCGGGCTCCGACAGGGGCCGGGGGCCCGGCCACCGGCGCGGATCGCGCCGGGTGCGCTTTTCCCAGTAGACCGGCGCATCGCGGGCCCAGTTCGGCGTGGGGAAATTGCGGTTCAGATCCACGCCGCTGGCATTCACGCGGGTGGGCGGCCGGGCCAGCACCCCGTCGGGATTGAGCACCGGAACGAAGCGCCAGTGGATGGCCAGCGGGGTGTCGGCCGGCGGCGTCTCGGCCAGCCGGATCCAGTGCAGCGCCACCGCCGCCGAAGACAGTTCGTCGCCGTGCATGGCCCCGACCACCAGCACCCGCAGGCCGGGCTGGGGCGGCTCGATGTCGCGCCAGAAAATCTCCCGGCCGCGCACCGAGCGCACGCCCGTGGGCGCCAGCCGGGCCGCCTCGCACAGCTCGCGCCGCACATTGGGCAGCCGCGCCACCAGTTCGGCGCAGGGTTGGGCCATCGGACCTGCGGCGCCCGGCGTGGTGCGCCGCTCCGGCGCTGGCGCTGCCAGCAGCGCGCCCTGCAACGCCAGGCCGGCCATCAGGCCAGCCAGACCTCGGACTCTCCCCATTTGCCCCCCACCACGACCACCGCCTGCCGAAAACATTGTGAAGCCTGCCGATAAGCCGGATTCTGTGCGCCGCGGTCGCCCGCAGCGTGACTGCCATTGATCTGGGCCGCCGGTCACCCGGCGGCTCGGTGCTACCTACCCGCATGCTCCGGGGGCCCCGGTCAGGCCGCCGCGGCGAACCGCTGCGGCCGGCGCATGCCTACTTGGTATTGCTGCGCGTAGAGATTGCCCGTTTCACCCGTGGCAGGTTGCCCCGCCCCGACTCGTCTCTGTTGCTCTGATCCTCACCTGCTGCGCCGCGCTTGCGCGCCGCGCCATCGGTGGACAGCCGTTAGCTGCTACGCCGCCCTGTGCAGTCCGGACTTTCCTCCAGTGCCCCGTTTCCGGCATTGCACCAGCGGCAGTCTGGCAAACCTCACCCGGGCATTATCGTGGGCTTTCATGAGCTTATGCCGCAGCGCATCGATGGATGGATCGACAATCGCGGCACCACACCGCAACGGGGACCCCCATGAAAGTCGACTCCATCCTGCAGACCATCGGCGGCACGCCGCATGTGCGCATCCGGCGCCTGTTCGATCCCGGATGCCAGGTCTGGATCAAATCCGAACGCAGCAACCCGGGCGGCTCGATCAAGGACCGCATCGCCCTGGCCATGGTGGAAGAGGCCGAACGCAGCGGCACGCTCAAGCCCGGCGGCACCATCATCGAGCCCACCTCGGGCAACACCGGCGTCGGGCTCGCCGTGGTGGCGGCGGTCAAGGGCTACCGGCTGATCCTGGTCATGCCCGACAGCATGTCGATCGAGCGCCGGCGCCTCATGCTGGCCTACGGGGCCACCTTTGACCTGACGCCGCGCGGAAAAGGCATGAAAGGGGCCATCGCCCGGGCGCAGGAACTGCTGGCCGCCACGCCGGGCGCCTGGATGCCGCAGCAATTCGAAAACCCGGCCAACGC
>VERU01000490.1 GCA_018882485.1 Rhodoferax sp.
GCTTATCCATGAGTGGCACCATACCAGCCCCTGCGTTCAACGGCGATCCTCCAAACCCCAGCGAGGAAGCGGCATGGGCCGATGCAATACCTCTTCACGCAGCCAAAGTGTGCTTCGCCGGGCCCGTTGCGCCACCCGGTGCAATGGCATCTGTTGGTAGTCGTCATTGAATACCTCAAAACTGTAGTCGCCCCGATAGCCCAACCGATCCAGCCGAAGCACCAGATCCACCAGGATATCCGTGTGGACGCCTTCCCCCGGGAACACCCTGAAGGTTCGGGCAGTGGCCATGCGCTCTTCAAAACTAGGCGTTTCATGCCACATGAAGTCCGAAAGTTGTACCAGAAATATCCGGCCGGGATCCAGCAGATCGAGATCTTCCAACGAGGACTTGGCGGCAATCAGATGGAACGAATCCAGCCCCAGCCCCAGGTTAGGGCAGTCGGCGCGGCACACCACATCCCAGGAGGTCGTGTACTCGTTGACCGACCGCCCCCACGAAAGGGCCTCATAGGCGACTTTGATGCCCAATGGAACCGCCAGCATGGCGAGCTTGCGCAGGTCCCTGGCTAAGGCATCGGGATCCTGGGTAGCGTGACGCGATGTGGAAGAGCAAGCCAGCAGCACCTGGCTGCCCATCTCGGCACACATCTCCAGCATGGCCTTGGCAATGTCCACCTTGTAATCATGCAGGTGCCCGGACAGACCCTCGAAATCCCGGAGAACCTGAAAACCGGTGGGACGCAGCCCGCTGGCCCGCAAGGCCGATGCCGCCCCGGCCACACCGGAAGCATGGCCTACAACATCGCGGGCACTGAGCATCACCTGCGAAAAACCGGCTTCGGCCATCGCCTCCAGTTTGGCCTCGAGCGGACCCGCCAGGGTGATGGTGTCCATACCGAACCCCTCCAACATGCCCATGGTCCGCCCCTCAACCAGGCTGGTGAACCAGCTCGAACGAGACCGATCCGAGGGAAGTCCGCGTGAGGGCGCCCCGGTCTGCCGGATGCAGGCGCGTGGACTCCACAAATTCCACACCCCGCTCCTTCAAGGTCTGAACGGCCGCGTGCACATCGGCCACACCCAGGCCGATACGGCGTAGGGATTCGGGCGAACCATCGTCGTCCAGACCCGGATCCGGTTCCACCAGCTGCCAGAGGAATGTCCCGCAAGGGCTGCGCATCAGGTGACCCTTGGGCAGGATACCGAAACGCTGCTGATCCGGAATGGCCGCAAAGTCGAACATCTGTTCAAAATAAGCCATCCAGTCAGCGCTTCGCTCGACGCCTATGTATTGAACAACTCCGAAATAGGTCATCCCGGCCAGCGCAGGCGGGTGCTGGTCCACCGTGGGTATCGGTTGAAAATCGATGTCGTAGATTGAAAAATCTTCCCACCGGTCGACGAAGAAGAACCGGCTGAAACCAGGGCCCCTTACCGCGGGGATATGCAATTCCATGGCCTGTGCATGGCTGGGGGCGTCCCAGGCCCCGAGCTCCATGCACCGGGCGTGGGCCACGCCAGCGTCACGAACCCGGAAAGCCACCGCCGCAATCACCGGTTGCCCCCCCACGGTGGCGCTGACCCGCGCATCATCCGGATGGGCGTTCACGATCAGGTTCATCCTGCCCTGCCGGTACAAAGTCACTTCGCGGGACCGATGCCGACCGATAGGGCGAAAACCCATGCCCTCCAGAACCTGACCAAGGGCCTGAGGTCGGGTACAGGCGTATTCGATGAACTCAATGCCGGCAATTCCGAGCCGGTTGGGCACATCCGGGACCGATTCCCGGTTCTTCGAAAAAATCGATGGGCTGGGACTCATTGATCGCACTCCCGTCAGGCTGGCGCTCGGGCCGCACGCCCGGCAGACACCGCAGCCCGCAGGGCGAGCAGGTAGCTATCCAGGCCAAAACCACAGATCTGGCCGCGGACGATTTCCGCAAATACCGAGACATGGCGAAAGGGTTCGCGGGCATGGATGTTGGACATGTGCAACTCAACCACCGGGCAGGTCAGGATGGCCAGCGCATCCCGAATCCCATAACTGTAGTGCGTCCAGGCGCCGGCATTGATCAGCACCGCATCGACGCCCTCGGCATAGGCCTGGTGGATGCGATCGCACATCGCGCCTTCGTTGTTGGTCTGAAACGCGACCACGTTCGCACCCAGCTCCCGACCGAGCACGTTCAACCGCTCGTTGATTTCATCCAGGGTGATGGTCCCGTACTGGACCGGATCCCGCTTGCCAAACATGTTGTGGTTGATGCCATGCAGCATGAGTATGTTCACCGAGTACTCCTGACGAATTCGAAGGCCGATTGTCCATCTTGAATGGCGTCGTATGTGACGTGACCATCCACGATTTGTCGCGATCTCAGTATTTCCCCTAGGTCAAATTCCCGACCGATGTGTACGCACGAGGGCGTCAGCGGTTACGCTACGCAATGGTTTTCCGGACACGTTGGGTCGCCCGATGGCGTCTCCCTAACGGCCCATATCCGCAAATGGAGGTGGTATGCAAGCGCTCTTGGCTCTATCCCGATCGATAGACAAGCTCAACGCCTGGATCGGGCGCTACGTGATCTGGCTCATCC
>VERU01000491.1 GCA_018882485.1 Rhodoferax sp.
GCGCTACGCCGTGCTCGATGGAGGCAAGCGTCTGCGGCCGCTGCTGGTGCTGGCGGCGGCCGAGGCGGTGATGCCCGGGGGGACGCAGCCCCCCGACGCGTCGGGGCTGCCGGGTGCGACACAGGCCCACGACGAGTCGGCGCTGCGGGCGGCCTGTGCGGTGGAGCTGATCCACGCCTATTCGCTGGTGCACGACGACATGCCCTGCATGGACAACGATGTGTTGCGCCGCGGCAAGCCCACGGTGCATGTGCGCCATGGCGAGGCCGGCGCCCTGCTGGCGGGCGACGCCTTGCAGGCGCTGGCCTTCGAACTGCTCACCCCGCCTGACGAGCGCCTGCTGCCTCTGGTGCGCCAGGCCCGGCTGTGCGGCCTGCTGGCGCGCGCAGCCGGTCACACCGGCATGGCGGGTGGTCAGGCCATCGACCTGGCCAGCGTGGGGCGGGTGCTGGACGAGGACTGCCTGCGGGAGATGCACCGGCTCAAGACCGGGGCGCTGCTGCAGGCCAGCGTGCTGCTGGGGGCGGCCTGCGGCACGCCTGACGACCGGGCCTTGGACAGCCTGTCGCGCTTCGGTGCGGCCGTCGGTCTGGCCTTCCAGGTGGTGGACGATGTGCTGGATGTCACCGGCGACGCCGCCACGCTGGGCAAGACCGCCGGCAAGGATGCCGACAACGACAAGCCGACCTATGTGGCCCTCATGGGACTGGAGCGTTCCCGGGCGCTGGCGCAGTCGCTGCGCGCCGAGGCCCTGCAGGCGCTGGACGACAGTGGTCTGCCCGATACCCGGGCGCTGGCCGCGCTGGCCGACCGGGTGGTGCTGCGCGAGCACTGAGCGTGCGCACCCGCAGGGCCTGCCCACCATCCGTATGCTTGATCAAATGCCGGTTCAAGCCATATGAATAAAGGATAGTTTGCTACTGAAAGCATAGCTTATGACCACCGCTGCCTACCCCCTGCTGCAAGCCATCAACGACCCTTCCGAGCTGCGTGCGCTCAGCCGCGCCCAGCTCGAGCCGCTGGCCCATGAATTGCGGGCCTTTCTGCTGGGCAGCGTGGCCCGCACCGGCGGTCATCTCAGCTCCAACCTGGGCACGGTGGAACTGACCATCGCCCTGCACTATGTGTTCAACACCCCGCACGACCGCATCGTGTGGGATGTCGGGCATCAGACCTACCCGCACAAGATCCTCACCGGGCGCCGCGAGCGCATGGACAGCCTGCGTCAGTGGGGTGGTTTGAGCGGCTTCCCGCAGCGCACCGAGAGCGCTTACGACACCTTTGGCACCGCGCACTCCAGTACCTCGATCTCGGCCGCCCTGGGCATGGCGCTGGCCTCGCGCCTGAAGGGCGAGGACCGGCGGGCCATCGCCGTCATCGGGGATGGCGCCATGACGGCGGGCATGGCCTTCGAGGCGCTCAACAATGCGGGTGTCGCCGACTGCAACCTGCTGGTCGTCCTCAACGACAACGACATGAGCATCAGCCCGCCGGTGGGCGCCCTCAACCGCTACCTGGCACAGCTCATGAGCGGGCGCTTCTATGCGGCCGCCCGCAACATGGGCCGCAGCGTGCTCAAGAACGCGCCGCCGCCGCTGTTCGAGCTGGCCCGGCGCTTCGAGCAGCAGGCCAAGGGCATGGTGGTACCGGCCACGCTCTTCGAGAAATTCGGCTTCAACTACATCGGTCCGATCGATGGCCATGACCTCGACTCCCTGATCCCCACGCTGGAGAACATCCGGCAGCTGCCGGGTCCGCAGTTCCTCCATGTGGTCACGAAGAAGGGCCAGGGCTACAAGCTGGCCGAAGCCGATCCGGTGGCCTACCATGGTCCGGGAAAGTTCGATCCGGCCGTGGGCCTGCAGACCGCTGCGACCCCCGCGCGCCAGACCTTCACCCAGGTGTTCGGCCAGTGGCTGTGCGACATGGCCCTGTCGGATCGTCGGCTGGTCGGCATCACGCCGGCGATGCGCGAGGGCTCGGGCCTGGTGGAGTTCGAGCGCCGCTTTCCGGACCGGTACTTCGATGTCGGCATCGCCGAGCAGCACGCGGTGACCTTTGCCGCCGGTTTGGCCTGCGAGGGTCTCAAGCCGGTGGTGGCGATCTATTCCACCTTCCTGCAGCGCGCCTACGACCAGCTGATCCACGACGTGGCGATCCAGGATCTGCCGGTGGTGTTCGCGCTCGACCGGGCCGGTCTGGTGGGCGCCGACGGGGCCACCCATGCCGGCGCCTACGACATCCCCTACCTGCGTTGCGTGCCCAATCTCAGCATCGCCTGCCCGGCCGACGAGAACGAATGCCGGCAGCTGCTGTCCAGCGCCTTCGCCCAGGACCATCCGGTGGCGGTGCGCTATCCCCGGGGCGCCGGCGCCGGGGTGGCGGTGCAGCCCGGGCTGGAGGCCCTGCCCTTTGGCCGGGGCGAGCTGCGGCGCGAGGGGCGGCGCATCGCGATCCTGGCCTTTGGCACGCTGCTGTATCCGGCCCTGCAGGCGGCGCAATCGCTCGATGCCACGGTGGTCAACATGCGCTGGGCCAAGCCGCTCGACCTCGAGCTGCTGCTGCAGGTGGCCCAGCGCCACGAGGCTCTGGTG
>VERU01000492.1 GCA_018882485.1 Rhodoferax sp.
GGCCGGGCATGAATCGGCTGGGCAACCAGGCCGTCCACCAGAGCGACCTCGGTCATTCGGGCATTGGGTACGGTTCGAGCTCCCTCGAACAGCTGAACCAATGCATTGGGCTCCTCCACGCCGGCTGCCAGAATGCCACGAGGCCGGTGGTACTTCCAGCTGCGCGCCACCAAGCGGACACCATTGGCCAACAGGGCCGAAGCCAGGGTGTCTCCGTCGTAGCCGGTATAGCGTACCCCATTGAAACGGAACTGCAGGACACGATCCCGTTGTATGCGTCCGCCCTGGGAAAGGCGACCAACCTGCGCGTTCATACGGGCTCCCCGGTTTGGGTGACCGGCATGGCAGCGCCGATCTTCCAGGTGGCGTGGATGCGGTAGCTGACTGTATCGCGCAAGGCATTGAACCAGCGGCCACAGCCGTTGGCATGTCGCCACTGCTCGTGATGCAGGCCTTTGGGATTCTTGCGCATGAACAGGTAATCGCCCCATTGCTCGTCGCTCAAGGCCTCGGTGTTCAGGGGGCGGGCAATTCCACCTTCACCGCCGCAATTGAATTCGGACTCGGCGCGGGGCCCGCAGTAGGGACATTCGATCAACAGCATGGAGGGTTCCCGGATAGTCAGTGGGCCACTGCTGCGGCGCCGTGCTCATCGATGAGGTGGCCGTTGTAGAAGCGGTCGAGCGCGAACGCGGCATTCAGGGCGTGGGGGCGATCCTGCGCCACCGTATGGGCCATGACCCAGCCCGAACCCGGCGTGGCCTTGAAGCCCCCGGTTCCCCAGCCGCAGTTGATGTAGAGGCCCTTGACCGGTGTCAGCCCGATGATGGGGCAGGCGTCCGGAGAGACGTCGACGATACCCCCCCACTGACGGTTCATGCGGACTCTGGAGAATAGCGGGAACATTTCAACAATGGCTTGAAGCGTGTGCTCGATGATGGGGAAGCTGCCACGCTGGCCGTACCCGGTGTAGGCGTCGATGCCGGCTCCGATGACGAGATCCCCCTTGTCCGACTGGCTGATGTAGGCATGGATCGCATTGCTCATCACCACACACGGAAAAATCGGCTTGAGCGGCTCCGACACCAAGGCCTGCAAGGCGTGGCTTTCGATCGGCAGCCGCAGTCCGGCCATGGTGGCCAGCACACTGGAATGACCGGCCGCGACCAGGGCCACCTTGGGCGTCTTGATGAAACCCCGCACCGTGTCGATCCCGGTGATCGCCCCGTCCTCGCGGCGTATGCCCGTCACCTCGCAGTTCTGGATGATGTCCACACCCAGTGCATCCGCTGCCCGTGCGAAACCCCAGGCCACGGCGTCGTGGCGAGCCACCCCCGCGCGCCGCTGCAGCGAGGCCCCGAGCACCGGGTAGCGGGTGTTCAGGTTGATGAAGGGGATCATTTCCCGGATCTGCGCCGGGGTGACCACCTCCGCATCCACGCCATTGAGCCGGTTCGCGTTCACCCTGCGCTCGATATCCCTCATGTCCTGCAGCGTGTGTCCGAGATTCAGGACCCCACGCTGGCTGAACATCACGTTGTAGTTGAGGTCCTGCGACAGGCCTTCCCACAACTTCATGGCCTTTTCATACAGGGCCGTCGCCTCGTCCCAGAGGTAATTGGATCGAACGATGGTGGTGTTGCGCGCGGTGTTGCCACCACCCAACCAGCCGCGTTCCACGACGGCAATGTTGCGCATGCCATGCTCTTTGGCGAGGTAATAGGCGGTGGCCAGGCCATGACCGCCGGCCCCGACCACCACGGCGTCGTACTCCCGCTTGGGTTCGGGCGATCGCCAGTGGCGCTGCCAGCCCTCGTGGTAGGACAGGCCGTTTCGCAGCAGGGACCAGATCGAAAAGTGTTGCATGGGGAACTGCCGGGTTGCTCTGGTGCAGCCGTGGGACCGTCGCCAGGTTCAGGCGGGAATGATATTGTGGGCCGGTCCGTAAGGGAAACCGGTCAGGTTGCGGTTGCCGTCCGGCGTGATGACCAGAATGTCATGCTCCCGGTAGCCACCGGCACCGGGCATGCCTTCGGGCAGCATGATCATGGGCTCCATCGAGATCACCATGTTGGGCTCCAGCACCGTGTCGATGTCTTCGCGCAACTCCAGCCCTGCCTCGCGGCCATAGTAGTGGCTGAGGGTGCCGAATGAATGGCCGTAGCCGAAGGTGCGGTACTGGAGCACGTCGTGAGCCGCGAAGATCTTGTTGAGTTCCCGCGCGATGTCGCTGCAGCGGGCTCCCGGGACCAGCAGTTTCTTGCCCTCGTCATGCACCTTGCAGTTGATTTCCCACAAGCGCAGATGCTCGTCTGAAGCATGCCCCAGGAACAGGGTGCGCTCCAGGGCGGTGTAATACCCCGAAATCATCGAGAAACAATTGAGACTGAGGATGTCGCCCCTCTGCACCTTGCGGGTGGTCACCGGATTGTGGGCGCCGTCGGTATTGATGCCCGACTGAAACCAGGTCCAGGTGTCCATGAGCTCGGTGTGGGGGTAGCGTTTGGCAATCTCCCGCACCATGGCGTTGGTGTAAGCCAGCGCCACCTCGTGCTCGGGCACACCCTCTTTGACCGCTTCCACCAGCG
>VERU01000493.1 GCA_018882485.1 Rhodoferax sp.
CATGGGTGGGGTCCGGAATTACTGCCGTCGGGTGCCGGTGTTCAGGTGGCGCTCCATCCAGAGGCTGTAGCGCGACATGGCGTAGCAGAACACAAAGTAAATTGCCGCAACGAACAACTGACCTTCGAAGAAAAACTTTCTCCAGTTGGCGTCGCCCAGAGCCAACTGCAGGGCTCCCGTCAAATCGTACAGGCTCACGATGGTCACCAGCGAGGTGTCCTTGAAGGCCCCGATGAAGGTGTTCATGGTGGCCGGAACGACCAGCCGCAGCGCCTGCGGAAGCACCACCAGAAGTGTGGTCTGCCAGTACCCCAGTCCCAGGGACTGAGCGGCTTCGACCTGGCCCTTGGGCAGAGCCTGCAGGCCACCACGCACCACTTCGGCGAGGTAGGCGGCCGTGAACAAGGTCATGCCGACAAGCACCCGCACCAACACGTCGATGGTGCTCCCCTGCGGCATGAACAGGGGCAGCATGAAGGACGCCATGAAGAGCACGGAAATCAGTGGAACCCCCCGGATCAGTTCCACATACAGCACACACAGCGTGCGCACACCGGCCATCCGGGACTGACGTCCCAGAGCAACCAGGATGGCGAGGGGGAAGGCCACCATGAGGCTGACCGTAGACAGCAGAACGGTCAACGGAAAGCCGCCCCAGCGCGAGGTCTCCACCGGGGTCAGGCCGAACCAGCCCCCCTTCATCAGCACGATAAAGACCGCCAGAACGGCCAGCCAGAAAGCGGCCAGCCAGGCCTTCCAGAACACACGCCAGCAGCTTGCTGCCACGGCAGCCACCATCAGCGCGCACGCGATGAGGGGGCGCCACTGCTCTTCGAACGGATAGCGACCGAACAGGATCAGACGGTACTTCTCGGCAACCACCCCCCAGCATGCACCGGTTTCAGCGACGGCTCGACAGGCGTTGTTGTCGGCCCCGAAAACCGCATTGACGATGCCCCATCGGTATACCGGTGGCAGGGCCAGCACCAGCAGCGTGAGCAGAATCAGCGTGATCAGGGTGTTGAACCAGCCATCGAACAGGTTGCGGTGCAACCAGGGAAGCACACCTTCCGTGCGCCGGGGGGGCGGTCGGCTGGCCACGGGGGTCGGTTGGCTGGCAGCGGGCTGGGTCATCTCATCGCTCCTTCAGCAAGGAGCGCCGGTTGTAGGCGTTCATGAACCAGGACGTCAGCAGCGACAGCGTCAGGTAGCAGGCCATGATGACGGCGATGCACTCGATCGCGCGCCCGGTCTGGTTCAGGGATGTGGTCGAAATGGACACCAGTTCCGGGTAGCCGACCGCCACCGCCAGCGAGGAATTCTTGGTCAGGTTCAGGTATTGGCTGGTGACGGGTGGAACGATGACCCGCAGGGCCTGGGGCAGCAGCACCAGACGAACCTCCTGGCTTCTGGACAGCCCCAGCGAGGTGCTGGCTTCGTGCTGCCCAAACGGCACGGACTGGATGCCGCCACGAACAATTTCGGCAATGTAGGCGGCTGTGTAAATGGTCAGGCCGATCAGGACCGTCAGGTATTCCGGCGTGACGGAGCCACCTCCCACCACATTGAGTTCGGATTTTTCTGGCACGTCCATGGCCGAGGGACTGCCCCCAGCGAGCCAGCCGAGCACCAATCCGACCACCAGCAGCATCAGCACCGGCCACACCACCGTCCGCTGGTGGCCGCTCTGCTCGAAATGCCTGCGGCTGGATCGAATCCAGAACCCACTCGCGATCACGCCTGTCACCAGCCCTGCCAGCGTGTAAGCCTGCCCGGGCTCCCAGTGGGGCACCGGGAACTGGAGTCCGTTCTTGCTGAAGAAAAAGCCGGGCAACGGCCGCAAGGCTTCTTCGATGGACGGCAGGGTCTCCGTCAGGATGAAGTACCAGATAAAGAGCTGTAGCAGCAGGGGCACATTGCGGAAGAATTCAACATAGATCCCGCACAGGGTGCGCAAGAGGTAATTGCTCGACAGCCGTCCCACCCCGATCAGGGTACCCAGCAGCGTGGCCAATGCGATACCGAGCAGGGCCACTCGCAGCGTGTTGCTCAGACCCACGCCGAAAGCCTTCAGGTAGCTTTCCGCCGAATCGAACGGGATGATGCTTTCGCCGATGGAAAAACCGGCGGGCTGCAACAGAAAATCAAAGCCGCTCTTGATACCCCTCAGGCGCATGTTCTCCAGGGTATTTCCCAGCAGGTAGTACCCAGCGCCAAAGACCAGCAACAGCGCGACCACCTGATAAACCAGGCCCCGGAGGGCCTGGCTGCGCCACGACCAGTCCCGCCGCCGGGGCGGGGCTGGTCGAGCCGGCTTCATGCCGGTGGTGTTCAACGCACGGGCGGGGCGTACATCAGGCCGCCCTTGTTCCACAGGTTGTTGGCGCCGCGCGGCAGCTTCAGGGCCGACTTCGGACCCACATTGCGCTCAAAGATTTCACCGTAGTTGCCAACCGCCTTGATCGCGCGGTAAGCCCAGTCCTTGTCCAGGCCCAGCAGCTTGCCGGTGTCTTCCGAGGTGCCCAGGATGCGCTGCACCACCGGGTCGGTGCTGGTCGACTTGAGTTGGTCCACGTTGGCCTGGGT
>VERU01000494.1 GCA_018882485.1 Rhodoferax sp.
GGGTGCAACCTGCCCTGTCGATCATTCTGGTGGGCGAGGATCCGGCCAGTCAGGTTTACACCCGCCACAAGGTCAACGACAGCACCGAGACCGGGCTGTCGGCCACGCTGGAGCGTTACCCGGCGGATCTGCCCGAGGCCGAACTGCTGCGTCGCATCGGGGAACTCAATGCCGACCCCAGGGTGCACGGCATCCTGGTCCAGCTTCCGCTGCCGCGTCACATGAATGCCAGCCGCGTGATCGAAACCATTTCGCCGGCCAAGGATGTGGATGGCTTCCATGTGGCCAGCGCCGGGGCGCTGGTCACCGGCCTGCCGGGGTTCTGGCCCTGCACGCCCTACGGCTGCATGAAGATGCTCGACAGCATCGGCTATGCCCTGCGTGGCAAGCACGCGGTGGTGATCGGGCGCAGCAACATCGTGGGCAAGCCCATGGCGCTCATGCTGCTCCAGCAGAACGCCACCGTCACCCTCTGCCACAGTGCGACCACGGACCTGAAGGCCCACACGCTGCAGGCCGACGTGATCGTGGCCGCTGTGGGGCGGCGCCATGTGCTCACGGCGGACATGGTCAAGCCCGGCGCGGTGGTGATCGACGTGGGCATGAACCGCGACGAAGCGGGCCGGCTGTGCGGCGATGTCGATTTCGAGGGGGTGAGCCAGGTGGCCAGCTGGATCACGCCGGTGCCGGGCGGCGTGGGCCCCATGACCCGTGCGATGCTGCTGGTCAACACCCTGGAAGCGGCCGAACGGGCCGCCGGCTGTCCTGCGTCCGGCGGCAACGCCCTGTTGGCTGGGGGTCCACCGGCTGGTCCCCCTTGAAAACCGGTGCGCTGACGCACAATTCGGGGCATGAACAACCCCCTACTGGATTTTCAGGGCCTGCCCCTGTACGACCGGGTCGACCCCGCGCAGGTCGAACCCGCCATCGACCAACTGCTCAGCGAGTCGGCGCAGGCCCTGGCGACGGTCACAGCGCCGGAATTCCCGGCCGACTGGACCGCGCTGTCGCGTGAGCTGGACGTGACCACCGAGCGGCTGGGCCGCGCCTGGGGCACCGTCAGCCACCTCAACGCCGTAGCCGACACACCCGAGTTGCGTGCCGCGTACAACGCCGCGCTGCCCCGGGTGACCGAATTTTTTACCCGGCTCGGCGCCGACGAGCGGCTGTACGCCAAGTTCAAGGCCATGGACCCGGAGCAGTTGACGCCGGAGCAGGCGCAGGCGCGCCACAACGCGCTGCGCAACTTCGTCCTGGGCGGGGCTGAGTTGCAGGGACAGGCCCGCGCCCGGTATGCCGAAATCCAGGAACGACAGGCCGCGCTGGCCCAGCAGTTCAGCGAAAACGCGCTGGATGCGACCGACGCCTACAGCCACTACGCCGGCATCGACGAGATCGGTGGCCTGCCCGATGATGTGCTGCAGGCCGCCCGCGCAGCGGCCCAGGCGCAAGGGCGGGAGGGCTGGAAGCTGACCCTCAAGATGCCCTGCTACCTGCCTGTGATGCAATTTGCCACCCACCGGCCGCTGCGCGAACGGATGTACCGGGCCTACGTGACGCGGGCCTCCGACCAGGCGGACGAAGCCGCTCGCCGGTTCGACAACAGCGCCACCATGCGCGAGCTGCTGATGCTGCGGCAGGAAGAGGCGCAACTGCTGGGCTACCGCAACTTCGGCGAGCTCTCGCTGGTACCCAAGATGGCCGACACGCCCGATCAGGTGATCGCCTTTCTGCGTGACCTGGCCAGCCGGGCGCGCCCCTTTGCCGAACAGGATGTGGCCGACATGCGGGCCTTCGCCGCGCAGGAGCTGGGGCTGACCGATCCCCAGGCGTGGGACTGGCCCTTCATCGGCGAGAAGCTGAAGGAGGCACGCTACGCCTTCAGCGAACAGGAAGTCAAGCTCTACTTCACCGCGCCCAAGGTGCTGGCGGGGCTTTTTCAGATCATCGAAACCCTGTTCGACGTGGCCATACGGCCCGACAGCGCACCCGTCTGGCACCCCGGGGTGCGGTTTTTCCGCATCGAGCGCGCGGGTGCGCTGGTCGGCCAGTTCTACCTGGATCCGGCCGCACGCGCCGGCAAGCGCGGCGGCGCCTGGATGGACGATGTGCGCTCGCGCTGGCTGCGGCCCGACAACGGGGTGCTGCAGACGCCGGTGGCGCATCTGGTGTGCAACTTCGCCGATGCCGTGGACGGCCAGCCCGCCCTGCTGACGCACGACGACGTCATCACGCTGTTCCACGAGTTCGGACACGGCCTGCACCACCTGCTGACCCAGGTGGCGGAGCGCGATGTCTCCGGCATCAGCGGCGTGGAATGGGATGCGGTCGAACTGCCCAGCCAGTTCATGGAGAACTTCTGCTGGGAGTGGAACGTGCTGCGCCACATGACCGCCCACGTCGATACCGGGGAGCCCCTGCCGCAGGAGTTGTACCAGCGGATGCTGGCGGCCAAGAACTTCCAGAACGGCCTGCAGACGCTACGCCAGGTCGAATTTGCATTGTTCGACATGCTGTTGCACACCGAACATCTCCCCGCCGACGACCCCATGGCGCTGCTGCAGCGGGTGCGCCATGAAGTGGCGG
>VERU01000495.1 GCA_018882485.1 Rhodoferax sp.
GTGCTGGGTCTGGCGCGGCAGCTGGGGGTGCAGGCCGTTTTCGCCGCACACGACTACGAGCCGCAGGCCCAGGCGCGCGATGCCCGGATCCGGGGTGGTCTGGCAGCCATGGGCGCCAGCCTGCAAACCTGCAAGGACCATGTCGTGTTCGAGGGGCGGGAAATCCTGACCCAGGGCGGCACCCCCTACGGCGTCTTCACACCCTACAAGAACAACTGGCTGTCCCGGGTGGGGTCCAGCGCCCTGCGGGACCACGACAGCCGACCGTACCGCGCCCGGCTGGCCGAGCGTCCTGCTTCCGACCAGCGCGAGGTGCCCGACCTGGCAACGCTCGGCTTCGAAGCCAGCGACCTGGAGGCCCTGAAGATCCGCCCGGGCGCCAGTGGCGCCCGGGCGTTGTTGAGCGATTTCAGCGACCGCATGGACCGCTACCACGAGACCCGCGATTTTCCGGCCGTGCGCGGGCCCAGTTACCTGAGCGTGCACCTGCGTTTCGGCACCCTCTCGCTGCGCCGCGCCGCCTCGCTGGCACTGCAGCAGCAGATGCACGGCAACCGGGGCGCCGCCACCTGGCTGGGTGAACTGATCTGGCGCGATTTCTACTTCCAGATCCTGGCCAACTTTCCCCACGTCGTCGAGCGGGCGTTCAAACCGGAATACGAGGCGATCCAGTGGGAAACCGGGGCCCAGGCCGACCGGTGGTTCGAGGCCTGGTGCCAGGGCCGCACCGGCTACCCGCTGGTCGATGCCGCCATGCAGCAGATCAACCGCACCGGGTACATGCACAACCGGCTGCGCATGGTGGCCGGCAGCTTTCTGGTGAAAGACCTGGGCATCGACTGGCGACGCGGCGAAGCCTACTTCGCCGAAAAACTGATCGATTTCGACCTGTCCGCCAATAACGGAGGCTGGCAATGGGTCAGTTCCAGCGGCTGCGATGCCCAACCGTACTTCCGCATCTTCAACCCCATCAGCCAGAGCGAAAAGTTCGACCCCACCGGCCGCTTCATCCGGCGCTACCTGCCCGAGCTGGCCTCCCTGCCCGATGCCGCCCTGCACGCCCCCTGGATGGCGCGCCCGCTGAATCTGGCCCAGGCGGGCATCCGGCTGGGTGAGGACTACCCCCAGCCCATCGTGGACCACGCCCAGGCGCGTGAACGCACCCTGCAACGCTATGCGGTGGTCAAACGCCCCGCCAGCGGCCGGTGAACCCCGCGGTGGCGCACCGGACGGGCCATCAGATCTGCACCGGCTCGAAGTCTTCCTTGCGGGCACCGCATTCCGGGCAGGTCCAGTTCAGCGGAACCTCGCTCCAGGGCGTGCCGGGCGCAATGCCGGAGTCGGGGTCACCCAGCGCTTCGTCGTAGATCCAGCCGCAGATCAGACACATCCAGGTTTTGGTGGGGTTCACAGCAAAAACAGCCTTTATTAGAATGGCCCGCACCCCGGATCGCGATGCCTCAGGGTGCGCGACCCGCTGGCAACGGGGTGCCGTATTCTGCCCCAGACCGTCCTGCGTCCCCGCCGGCCTGCGCGGCCCACCACGCCGATCCACACCCTTTCATCCATCCCCTTTCCTCATCACAGCATGACCACCCCGACCGACGCCAACGAGATCCTGTTCCAACGTGCCCGCCAGGTGATTCCTGGCGGTGTCAACTCACCGGTGCGGGCGTTCCGTGCGGTCGGTGGCACGCCGCGTTTCATCCGGCGCGCGCAGGGTGCCTATTTCTGGGACGCCAACGGCCAGCGCTACATCGATTACATCGGCTCCTGGGGCCCGATGATCCTGGGGCACGGGCATCCGGATGTGCTGCATGCCGTCCAGCAGGCCGCCGCAGAGGGGTTTTCCTTTGGCGCACCCACCGAGCGGGAGGTGGAACTGGCCGAGGCCATCCTGCACCACCTGCCCTCCATGGACATGGTGCGGCTGGTGAGTTCCGGCACCGAGGCCGCCATGAGCGGCATCCGGCTCGCACGCGGCGCCACCGGACGCAGCCGCATCATCAAGTTCGAAGGCTGCTACCACGGCCATGCCGATGCGCTGCTGGTCAAGGCCGGCTCGGGCCTGGCAACCTTTGGCAACCCCACCAGCGCCGGGGTGCCGCCCGAGGTGGTGCAGCACACGCTGGTGCTGGAGTACAACAACGTCGAGCAGCTGGAGGCGGCATTTGCCCTGCATGGCTCCGATCTGGCCTGCCTGGTGATCGAGCCGATCGCCGGCAACATGAATTTCGTGCGGGCCTCGCTGCCCTTCATGCAGCGCTGCCGGGAACTGTGCACCCAGTACGGGGCCCTGCTGATCCTGGACGAGGTGATGACCGGCTTCCGGGTGGCGCTGGGTGGCGCGCAAAGCGTCTACGCCCGCGCCCTGCCCGGTTTCGAGCCCGACATGACGATCCTGGGCAAGGTGATCGGCGGCGGCATGCCCCTGGCGGCGTTTGGCGGCAAGCGTGCGGTCATGGAGCAGCTGGCGCCGCTGGGCCCGGTGTACCAGGCCGGCACCCTGTCGGGCAACCCGGTGGCCACGGCCTGCGGGCTGGCCACCCTGCAGGCCATTTCCCGGCCCGGCTTTTTCGAGGCCC
>VERU01000496.1 GCA_018882485.1 Rhodoferax sp.
ACCTTGGAGTGATCGATGCCCGACATCCAGTCGACAGCCTGATTGTGGCAGTCGGACACAAGGAATTCCGGGGACTGTCCCCCGAACAACTCCGCAGTTGGTGTCGCGAAGATCGCAAACCTGTCGTGGGAGACCTCAAGAGTCTGTTTGATCGACAGGCTATGGGGCGGGCTGGCTTGACCGTATTCAGACTCTGATCATCCTTCACCATGCATCGATTCGCACCCATCACGAACCGGAGAATTCGCCTGGCCCTGGTGGGCTGCGGGCGCATTTCTGCCAACCACTTTGGCGCCATCGAGGGCCACGCCGACCAGGTCGAACTCACGGACGTCTGCGATATCGATCCGATTGCCTTGCAGGCCGCGGTGACCCGAACGGGAGTAACGGGGCACGCGTCGCTGGCGGACATGCTCCGGCATACGTCTGCGGACCTGGTGATCCTGACCACCCCAAGCGGCCTGCATCCCCAACAGACGATCGAGGTGGCGCAAGCCGGCCGGCATGTAATGACCGAAAAGCCGATGGCCACCCGCTGGCACGACGGCTTGCGCATGGTGCGCGCCTGCGACGGCGCGGGCGTTCGTCTGTTCGTGGTCAAGCAGAACCGTCGCAATGCCACCCTGCAGCTGCTCAAGCAGGCCATCGACCAGGGCCGTTTCGGACGCATCTACAACGTGGCCGTCAACGTGTTCTGGACGCGACCCCAGTCCTACTACGATCAAGGTAATGGGTGGCGAGGTACCTGGGAGTTTGATGGTGGCGCGTTCATGAACCAGGCCAGCCATTACATCGACCTGCTGGACTGGCTGATCGGTCCGGTTGAAAGTGTCATGAGCTATACCGCCACCCAGGCCCGCCGAATCGAGGCAGAGGACAGTGGCGTTGCCGCGCTGCGCTGGCGCAGCGGCGCGATGGGTACCTTGAACGTGAGCATGCTCACCTATCCGAAGAATCTTGAAGGCTCGATCACCGTGCTCGGTGAAACGGGAACGGTTCGCATCGGTGGTGTTGCCGTCAACGAAATTCAGCACTGGGAGTTTGCTGAGACGCGTGCCGAAGATGATGGTATCAAGGCAGCCAGCTACGCCACCACCAGCGTCTATGGCTTTGGTCACCCCCTGTACTATGAGAACGTGATCCAGACCCTCAGGGGCATCGCAGAGCCGGAAACAGACGGACGGTCTGGTTTGAGAAGCCTTGAGTTGCTGGTGGCCTTGTACCGGTCGGCCAGGGATGGCATCCAGGTAGCGCTACCGCTCGACTGTTGAGCCCATCGAATGAATGAGGCGGCCGGTCAGACCTCCATGCGATCGGACATCCAGGCGCTGCGAGCCCTGGCGGTTTCCGGGGTGGTCGCCTGCCACATGAATCCAGCCTGGTTACCCGGCGGTTTTCTGGGTGTCGATGTATTTTTTGTGGTGTCCGGGTTTGTCATCACCCGTTGGCTCCTTGTAAAGCAGCAGGGCAACAACCTCCTGAATTTCTGGCTGCAGCGCGTCTTGCGCATCGTACCGGCCTACGTCGTCATGCTGACAGTGGTGACCAGCGGGACAGCGGTCATTTTCCTGCCTGAGAATTTCCAGCAGTTTGCCAAATCCTGGCTTTACAGTCTGGTCTTCGTCTCCAATCGGTATTTTGCGAACTACGGGGATTACTTTTCACCCGTGCTCCACGAGCAGCCCTTGCTGCACACCTGGTCGCTGGCGATCGAAATGCAGTTTTACTTGGTGTACCCCATTCTGTTTCTGATGCTCCGACGTACAGGGCAATTCTGGGTCCTGCCAGCACTCGTCGTCATCGGGGTAATGGGTGCGCAATGGGCGTGGTCTTCATCCCAAACGCCCTCTGCGCTGTACTACGCGTTGCTGGTCAGGGCGCCGGAATTCCTGTTGGGCTGCTCGCTCGCCGTGTTCAGGGTTGATTCGGTCCCATATCGCCAGCAGTGGGTCGGTTCCGTGAGCACAGCCGTCGGCTTGGCGTTGATCCTCGCGTCCTTTGGGCTTGCATCTGAACGGTGGTTCAATCCGGTCATCGCGGCGGCGGCGTGTGCAGGGGCCGGCCTGGTGATCTGGGGTCGATCCCAGGACGATTGGTTTGGCAACTTGTTTGCATCCCGATGGGTCTTGTGGCTGGGTGCCCTGTCGTATTCCATCTACCTGTGGCATTGGCCTGTCCTTGCCTTAGCCCGTTACGCCTACGGCACCTTGCACTGGGATTTCCAGCTCGTGGTCGTCTATGTCGCCGTGGTCCTGGGTCTGTCGTGGGGTTCGTGGAACTGGATCGAGAACCGCTTCAGGGCGCGTGATGTCCGCAACCGGTCGGCTTTCTACGGTAAGCTGGGCGCCATTGGGCTGGTGGCAATTTCGCCCCTGGCTTATGCCAGCCACCTCAATTCCAGGGTGCCTGAACTGCCTGTCGAGCTGACCCGTTACGCGGTGGATGACACGATTTGTCATGGCAAGCTCCTACCCGCTTGTGTCAGGGGGCCGGGCCCGGCCCGATTCCTGATGATCGGGGACAGCCACGCCGCGCAACTGAACGTGGCTGCGGATGTGGCGGGGCACGGTCTGAACATGGG
>VERU01000497.1 GCA_018882485.1 Rhodoferax sp.
CGCGTCCACTTACCGTTGCGGGGGCAGCGCAGGTTGGACCGTCCGTCGTCGGGCTGGCCCCCCTGCTTCCCGTTGAACTGCCACCGGCGAACCCGGTGGCGAGCACCAACAGGCGTCATGTTAACCCACGGTAAAGCACTCCCCTACAATGACCGCCATGTCCGATCCGTCGCCGTCAGACCTGCTTGTGGAGCGTGTGGAACGCCTGCTTCTGCGGCACGACGAACTGCACCGCACCAACGCGCTGCTGTCCGGGCAGCTGGCCGCGGTCACGCGCGAACGCGACTCGCTCAAATCCCGGCTGGCCGCGGCGCGGGCCCGGGTCGACGCCCTGATCGAGCGGCTACCCGCCAACGACACCCGGCCGGCGGACGAGGGGCCATGAAGCAGATCGAGGTCCAGATCATGGGGCAAAGCTACCTGCTAGGTTGCCCCGAGGGCGGCGAAGCCCGGCTGCGGGAAGCCGTGAACCGGGTGGACGCCGCCATGTGCAGCATTCGGGATGCCGGCAAGGTGCGGGCTCGCGAGCGCATTGCCGTGCTGGCAGCGCTGAACCTGGCCTTCGACCAGCCGGTCCCGGCCACCCGCGAACCGTCCCCCAGCGCGTCCACCGATCCGGTCGCGCAGGCGCCGGCCGACAGCCGGCAGACCGAGCAGATCCGCAGCCTGATCGAGCGGCTGGACGCTGCACTGGGTGACGACGGCCGATTGATCTGAGGACTTGATCAAGCGCAGGCCGTCGGCCTGAAAGCGGCGGCACACTGCCGCTCCGATGGCCCGAACCCTCTGCACCCGGAGCCTCTGCTCCACCCTTCGGTGGGTGGTTCTGGCGGCTGCGACGTCGCTCTGGTCGGTCACCGCCTGGCCGATGGGTTTACCCGATACCTCCACCCTGGCCGACGACCTGTACGCCCTGCGCGTGGAGGCCGGTGCGTTGGTCGGGGCGGTCGCGGTGATCGGCCTGCGGGACTGGAACTGGGGCAGCAGCCCGGAGTTTCGGATCCGCCATGAAGGCTGGTTTGGCAGCGACACCGAAAGCGGCGGCATGGACAAGCTGGGGCATGCCTACTCGGCCTACCTGCTGACCAACGGCCTGACCGAGCGGCTCGTGGAACAGGGCCGGACCGCCGAATCCGCTGCACGGAGTGCGGCCCTGCTGACGCAAGGCCTGCTGCTGGGGGTCGAGCTGTTCGACGGCTATTCCACCCGTTACGGATTCTCCACCGAAGACCTGAGCATGAACCTGCTGGGCTCGGCCTGGGCCGTGCTGCGGCAGAGCACGCCGAAGCTGCGCGAGCGCATCGACTTCCGGCTGGCCTACCAGCCCTCCGGCTACCACGGCTGGAGCCCGCTGGGTGACTATGCAGGTCACAGCTACCTGATGGCCTTGAAGCTGTCGGGGTTCGAGGCCACCCGTCGTTCTCCGCTGCGCTACCTGGAACTGCACCTGGGATACCGGGCACGCGGCTTCAGTCCCGAGGAGTTGTCCGACGGCCGGACCCGCAGCCGTCAGGGTTTCGCGGGCGTGGGCATCAACCTGTCGGAACTGCTCTGGGGTCCAGCCACCGCAGCAGACTCCCGGTTGCGCCGCAACGGCCGCCTGTTGCTGGAGCACCTGCAGTGGCCGGGTGGCGCCTGGTACCCGCCCTGATCGGACATGCCCTGGGCGACCGATCCTCATCCATCGCGCCGCCGTCCTTGACCCTACAATGAAGTGGTCTGCAGGGCCTTCGGACCTTATACGTCCTTGAACCAATGCTCATTGAGCCAGGGCTTGGAAGATCGCCGGGCGAGCGTGACCATCTCGCGTCAGATGGACCCAATGCCCGGTTGACCTCGCCCACCTGAACCCCGGTTCAGGCTGCCGGTCCGGTCGCCCCTGCAGACACCCACTGCGCCGCCCAACCGCCCTTCGACAGGCTCCGCGTATCCGCTACCCACCGTACTCCCCGCCATGATCGACCCCATGCTCATCCTCGAACTGGCCGTGCTGGGCCTCGCCACCGGCTTCCTGGCCGGACTGCTGGGCATCGGCGGCGGCATGATCATGGTGCCCTTTCTCACGGCCATGCTGTCGCACCGCGGCGTGGCCCCGGAACTGACCGTCAAGATGGCCATTGCCACTTCCATGGCCACCATCCTCTTCACCTCCATCTCCAGCGTGCGAGCCCACCATCGCCGCGGCGCGGTGCGCTGGGACGTGGTGCGCGGCCTGGCGCCGGGCATCCTGCTGGGCGGCGCACTCGCCAGCCTGGGCGTGTTCGCCGTGCTCAAGGGTTCCTGGCTGGCCTTGTTCTTCGCCCTGTTTGTGGGTTTTTCGGCCACGCAGATGTTTCTGGACAAGAAGCCGGCGCCCAGCCGGTCCATGCCCGGTTTCGCAGGCCAGTTGGGTGCGGGCGGGTTAATCGGGTTCCTGTCCGGCCTGGTCGGGGCGGGCGGTGGCTTTGTCAGCGTGCCGTTCATGACCTGGTGCAACGTGGCCATCCACAACGCCGTGGCCACTTCCGCGGCACTGGGTTTCCCGATCGCGCTGGCCAATGTCACCGGCTACATCATCGGGGGGCTGGGACTGCATGAC
>VERU01000498.1 GCA_018882485.1 Rhodoferax sp.
CGCCACTCCAGCACACCGGCCAGCCACCAGCCCAGCCATGCGCCGGCGAGCACCTGCAGCAGGATGACCCAGCGCAACAGCCGTGCCAGCATGTCAGCGGGTCTCTTTCAGAGGGCGGTGCCGGGTGCGGGGGCTGGGTGCAGCCATCGGCACACAGCCTTTGGGGCGTCGGGCGTCCGCGTGGCAAGCTCGGCCTGGAATGCGTGTGGAAGTCATGGCGTGGACATCGTGGGGGTGCCGGGTGTCTCGCTGCGGACCGACACCACGGTGATCAGCCCATTCAGTATAGGCGTGCCGGTGGCGCTTTTTCTCGCGGGCCCGTGCTGCGTGACGGGGGGCGTCCGTCGGTCCGGGGCACGGCCCGCGCCTCGGCCAGCAGCGCGTCGATCAGGGCATCCTTGTCCATCCAGAGGCTGTGGACCCAGCGGGCGCAGGCCTGGCGGGCAGCGGCATCGCTGCCGTAATCCAGGCCGAGCATCTCGGCAGGAATCGGCTGCTGCCGCAGACGGACCACCACCGAGTCCAGCCGGCCGCACAGAAAATCCCAGAAGGTCGGCGCCCCGTCCGGGTAGACGATGGTCACGTCCAGAACCGCCTGGAACCGATGACCCATGGCGTCGAGGGCAATGGCCAGTCCGCCAGTCTTGGGCTTGAGCAGATGTCGGTAGGGCGACTGTTGCCGCTGATGCTTGGCCGGCGTATAGCGGGTTCCCTCGAGGAAATTCATCACCGACGTCGGAATCAGGGCGAATTTCTCGCAAGCGCGGCGTGTGGTCTGCTGATCGCGGAGCCGCAGTTCAGGATGTTTGCGCAGGACGTCCTCGCTGTGCCGGCGCATGAAGGGAAAGTCCAGTGCCCACCAGGCCAACCCCATCACGGGGACCCAGATCAGCTGCTGCTTGAGGAAAAACTTCAGCAGGGGAATGCGCCGGTTCAGCAGGTGTTGCAGCACCAGGATGTCGACCCAGGACTGGTGGTTGGCACAGACCAGGTACCAGCCGCGCGGATCCAGCCCGCTCACACCCTGCACATCCCAGTGTGTGGACTGGGTCAGACGCATCCACGCGCTGTTGCCGCCGATCCAGGATTGCGCAATGGCTGTCAGCAGCGGATCGGCTCGCAGGCGCAGGGCTCGCAGGGGCACCAGCAGCTTGGCCAGTGCCGCCAGCATCAAAAGGGGAACCCACAACAGCGTGTTGATCACCAGCAGCCCCCCGGCCAGCAGACCTGTTGCGGTGCTGCGCCAGCGGTTGGCGGCCGGTATCGGTCGTACATGTCGGGGCGTGCTCATGGCGTGACAATACCCCAAACGCAAAAACCCGTTGGCCGTCTGGTACCCGCCCGCTGCGTGTTCCTGACGGCCCTGCCAACCTGCATCCTCCATGTCTGCACCCATTCACACAACCCTCAAGCCCGGAACACCGATACGGCTGGCGCTGATCGGCTTCGGCAATGCCGGCCGCATCTTTCATGCACCGCTGATCGCCTCCGTACCGGGACTCGAGTTGGCCTGCATCGTGTCCAGCCAACCCCAGGCTGTCGCTGCGGCCTGGCCCGGCGTGCGCTGTGCGCCACAGGCGCAGCAGGCCTTCGACGATCCGGCTGTCGACGCGGTGGTGGTGGCCACCGACAACGCCAGCCACCACGGCCTGGCACGCGCCGCACTGCTGGCTGGCAAGCATGTGGTGGTGGACAAGCCCTGTACCCCCACCCTGGCCGAGACCGAGGACCTGCTCGCCCTCGCGGCCCGCCAGCAGCGCCTGCTCACGGTATTCCAGAACCGGCGTCTGGATGGGGATTTCCTCAGCCTGCAGGCCTTGCTGGCCGACGGAACGCTCGGGCGGGTCACGCATGTGCTGTCACACTTTGACCGTTGGCGGCCGACCGTGCCGGGTCGATGGCGCGACCAGCCGGTCGCCGGTGCCGGCCTGTGGCTCGACCTGGGCGCTCATCTGGTGGACCAGGCCGTGCAACTGTTCGGGGTGCCCGATGCGCTGTGTGTCGACCTGGCCCAGCAGCGCGACCAGGCCCGGGTGAACGACTGGTTTCACGCCCAGTTGCGGTTCGATTCGCGCCATCCCGGCCTGCGGGTCAGCTTGCACGCGGCCACGTTGACGGCAGAGCCCGCGCCCCGCTTTACCGTGCACGGCACAGGCGGCTCGTACATCAAGTGGGGCCTGGATCCCCAGGAGGAGGTACTGAAGTCCGGACGTCGACCCCGCTGGGCCGATCTGCAGGACTGGGGTCAAGACCTGGGTGAGTCGCTGCGGGTTACCCGGGAACCCGGGCCCGATGGCAGCCAACGGGTGACCCGCCATGTGCCGTTGCGGCCTGGCAACTACCCGGCCTGGTATGCCAACCTGCGCGATGCCCTCTGGGGACAGGCCGATCCGATGGTGGATGCCCAGGCGGTGCGGGGCGTCATGCGGCTGCTGGCCCTGGGTGAGCGCAGCGCCCGCGAGAGCCGCTGGGTCGGCACCGAAGCCGGCTGACAAGCCCTTAGCAACCGCCCGGTGTCATGCACCTCGTACACTGCCCCCCCCGCTCCTTCGCTGAACCCCAGGCTGTGACCGTGAA
>VERU01000499.1 GCA_018882485.1 Rhodoferax sp.
GCGTACATGCGGTCCCGCCAGCTCCAGAAATCGTCATGGGGGTCGGATCCCCGCCGCTCGGTCAGGCCGACGATGGCCCGCTGGAAGGCGTGGCTGTGGGCATTGACCAGCGCCGGTACCACAGGGCCCGGCAGCAGCCGGGCGCCGTGCCGCTCGTCCTCGGTCGCCCCGCCGCGCACCGCACTCCAGCACCCCTGCTCGTCCACGCACAGCAGCACATCGCGCGCCCAGGCGCCGTCCAACCAGGCCTGGGGGGCCAGAAAGCGCTCACCCATCCTGGGCCTCGCAGGCTTGCAACGCAGCACGCACCAGGGCGCGCAGGACCGGTCGGATCGCCTGGGCGCGTTCAGGGTCCAGGGCAAACGGGGGCTCTTCGTTCATGTACAGCGACTGGGCCATTTCCAGCTGGACCGCGTACACCCCGCCTGCCGGGGCACCGTAATGGCGGGTGATGTAGCCCCCCTTGAAGCGGCCATTGAGCACATGGCTGATGTCGGACCAGGGATCGCAGGCCGCCAGCAGGGCCTGCTCGATGGCCGGACTGGCGCTGCTGCCCCCGGCCGTGCCCAGATTGAGGTCCGGCAGACGGCCCTCGAACAGCCAGGGTATGCGCGAGCGGATGCTGTGGGCATCCCACAGCAACACCCGTCCGTGCAGGCCCCGCAGCCGCTGCAGTTCGGTCTCCAGTGCCCGGTGGTAGGGACGCCAGTAGGTTTCGCGGCGCCGCAGCCGCTCCTGGGGGCCAGGCTGCAGGCCGGGCAGGTAGAGCGGCTCGCCATTGAAGAAGCGGGTCGGGCACAGCTCGGTGTTGGAGGCGCCGGGATACATGGGGGCATCGTCGGGCGGACGGTTCAGATCGATCACGTACCGGGACAGGCGGGGCCTGAGCACGCTGGCGCCCATGCGTCCCAGAAAGTCGTAGAGACGATCCAGGTGCCAGTCGGTGTCTTCCACCTCGAGCGCACGGGGAACGTAGGCATCCCGCAATTCCGGCGGGATTTCGGTGCCGACATGCGGCATGCTCACCAGCAGCGGGATGCTGCCGCGCACCAGCGAGTAGCTCATGCGACACGGCCCTCGATCAGGGTCCGGAGTCGGGGGTTGGCGCCCATCGCGTAGCTCAGCTGGGCCGGATGGTCCAGCTGCCAGAACACCAGATCGGCCCTCATGCCCGCAGCCAGCAGGCCACGGTCGGCCAGGCCCAATGCCCGCGCGGCATGGCGGGTCACGCCGGCCAGCGCTTCTTCGGGCGTCATGCGCCACAGGGTGCAAGCCATGTTCATCATCAGGAGCAGCGAGGTACAGGGCGAGCTGCCAGGATTGCAATCGGTTGCCAGGGCCATGGGCACGCCGCGCTGCCTCAGCCCGTCCAGGGGCGGCAGCCGGGTTTCGCGGAGGAAGTAGAAGGCGCCGGGCAGCAGCACGGCGACGCTGCCCGCATCGGCCATGGCCTGCACCCCCTGGGGTGACAGGTATTCCAGATGGTCGCAGCTCAGCGCACCAAAATCAGCCGCCAAGCGGGCGCCGCCGCTGTCGCTCAACTGCTCGGCATGCAGCTTGACCGGCAGGCCCAGGGCCCGGGCCGCCTCGAACACCCGGCGGGTCTGATCCAGGCTGAAGCCGATGCGCTCGCAGAACACATCGACCGCATCCACCAGGCCCTCCCGGTGCAGCACGGGCAACATGGCCACCACGGCGTCGATGTAGGCGTCCGGGCGCCCGGCAAACTCGGGCGGCAGGGCATGGGCGCCCAGAAACGTGGTGCGCACCGTGACACCCAGCTCCTGGCCCAGTTGGCGGGCCGCCTGCAGCATCTTGCGTTCGGACTCCAGATCGAGTCCATACCCGGACTTGATTTCCACCGTGGTCACGCCCTCGGCGCACAGGGCCTGCAACCGCGGACGGCTCTGCGCCCGCAGCGCCTCGGGGCTGGCGGCCCGGGTCTGGCGCACCGTGGAGGCGATCCCGCCACCCTGCCGAGCGATCTCCTCGTAGCTGACGCCGCCCAGGCGCATCTCGAACTCCCGGGCCCGGTCACCGGCGTACACCAGATGGGTGTGGGGATCGATCAACCCGGGTGTGACCAGCGCACCTCCGGCATCCTGCGCAGGGCCACAGCGAGCGGCCAGGGCAGCGGGAAGTTCGGAGCGGACGCCCACCCAGCCGATGAGGGGCCCATCCACCACCAGAGCGGCATCTTCGATCAAGCCGTAAGGCTGGGGCAGCGCAGGGTTCAGGGTGGCTGCCACGCAGCCGGTCCAGAGCTGAAGAGTCATGGTGTCAGAGGGTCTGCCGCAGCGGGCAATTCGATCCACAAGCCATCGTCGCCCGTGACCTGGATATCCAGGCCCGCCGGCAGCCTGGCCCAGACCAGGGCGTGGGGTGGCAGCAACAGGGTTTGGGCATCAAACCGCAGTGTAACCGGCGTCCCTGTTGAATAGACAGCTACAACTTTAGGAGCATCGACGCGCTCTTGCCGGGCGCCGGTCAGGCGCCACAGGCCGCTGGCGTCGGCCGGCGGACCGGCACGCACCATCAGGTTGAAGTCCTGGGTCGACCCATCCAGCAGGTAAGC
>VERU01000500.1 GCA_018882485.1 Rhodoferax sp.
GCATGGTGATGCTGGTGTTCGACCTGCCGTCCTTCCCCTACGTCTTCAAGGTCATCAAGGACTACTACCCGCCGCAGAAGGACACCACGCGCGAGCAGATCAAGGGCAAATACCTGCTGGTCAAGCAGCACGACCGGGTGGGCCGTATGGCCGATACCCTGGAGTACAGCGAGGTGGCCTTTCCCCGGGCGCGCTTCAGTGACGAGCTGATCGCCGAGATCGAGAAGTTCGCCCCCAGCCAGCTCGAGATCAGCGACCGCGATGGCGACGGCCAGCTCGAAGTCATCCTCAAGCACGTGTACATCGAGCGCCGCATGATCCCGCTCAACATCTACCTGCAGGAGGCTTTCGATGCAGGAGGCACCCACGCGGACGACGACAGCGACGCGGCAGAGCGGGCGCGTCGGCAGATCGAGCAGGGCGTCATCGAATACGGCAACGCCATCAAGGATCTGGTGGCGGCCAATATCTTTCCCGGCGACATGCTGTGGAAGAACTTCGGAGTCACCCGCCACGGCAAGGTGGTGTTCTACGACTACGACGAGATCGAGTACATCACGGACTGCAACTTCCGCAAGGTGCCGGCCCCGCGCAGCGAGGAAGACGAGATGTCCGGAGAAATCTGGTACTCGGTCGGGCCCCGTGATGTGTTCCCGGAAACCTTTGGCCCTTTCCTGCTGGGCAACCCCGCCGTGCGCGACATCTTCATGCAGCACCACGCCGATCTGCTGGATCCGGCGTTCTGGCAGGCCCACAAGGACCGGATACGCCAGGGCCATGTGCTCGATGTCTTCCCCTACGACCGCGACAAGCGTTTCGCGCAGCCGGCTGCGCAGGAGCCCCGCTTCGCGGCCTGACGCTTTCCATCGCAGAACCTCATCCCAACTTTCAGGAGCCTGTTGCCATGTCGGACCCTATCGTCATCGTCTCTGCCGCCCGCACCCCCATGGGGTCGTTCCAGGGTGATTTCGCGTCGCTGGCCGCCCACGATCTGGGCGGCGTGGCCATTCGCGCCGCTGTCGAACGCGCGGGCGTCGATCCCGGGCTGGTCACCGAGGTGCTATTCGGCAACTGCCTGATGGCCGGTCAGGGGCAGGCGCCGGCGCGCCAGGCGGCGTTCAAGGGCGGGCTGCCCAAGAGCGCGGGTGCCGTCACCCTGTCCAAGATGTGCGGCTCGGGCATGCGTGCGGCCATGTTCGCCCACGACATGCTGCTGGCCGGCAGCCACGAGGTGCTGGTGGCCGGCGGCATGGAGAGCATGACCAATGCCCCTTACCTGTTGCCCAAGGCCCGGGGCGGCTACCGCATCGGCCACGACCGCATCTTCGACCACATGATGCTCGATGGGCTGGAAGACGCCTACCAGGCCGGTCGCAGCATGGGCACCTTTGGCGAGGACTGTGCGGCCCGTTACCAGTTCAGCCGCGAGCAGCAGGATGCCTTTGCCATGGCCTCGGTGCAGCGCGCCCAGAATGCCATTGCCAGCGGTGCCTTTGCCGCCGAAATCGCCCCGGTCACGGTCCGCAGCCGCAGCGGCGAGGTCCAGATCGCCATCGACGAGGGGCCTGGCCGCATCAAGATCGACAAGATCCCCACCCTGAAGCCAGCCTTCCGCAAGGACGGCACCATCACCGCGGCCGCCAGTTCGTCCATCAACGACGGCGCTGCGGCCCTGGTGATGATGCGCGCCGGCACGGCCCAGCGCCTGGGCTGCCAGCCTCTGGCCCGCATCGTCGCCCACGCCACCCATGCGCAGGAACCGGAATGGTTCTCCACCGCTCCGGTCGGGGCCTCGGAAAAAGTGCTGGCCAAGGCCGGCTGGACGGTGGCGGATGTGGACCTGTGGGAGATCAACGAGGCCTTCGCCGTGGTGCCCATGGCGCTGATGCACGACCTGCGGGTGGGCCACGACATCGTCAATGTGCACGGCGGCGCCTGCGCACTGGGCCACCCCATCGGCGCCTCCGGCGCCCGCATCATGGTCACGCTGATCCACGCACTCAGGACCCACGGACGGCGGCGGGGCCTGGCCACGCTGTGCATCGGCGGCGGAGAGGCCACCGCCGTGGCGCTTGAATTGCTATAAATAAAGTAGCTAACAAGCCAATATCCGTAAGGCTTGTAGCTGTATTTATTGATGAAGTGTGGCGTTTGGAGACACCATGTTGCTGACCCCCGATCAGGAAATGATTCGCGATGCGGTGCGCGATTTCGCGCAGCGCGAGCTCTGGCCCCATGCCCCGGACTGGGACCGCCGTCGCCACTTCCCCCGCGAGGCCCATCAGGGGCTGGCGGCCCTGGGCGCCTATGGCGTCTGCGTGCCGGAGTCGCTGGGTGGGGCCGGCTTTGATTACCTGACGCTGGCGCTGGTGCTGGAGGAAATCGCCGCCGGCGACGGCGGCACCAGCACCGCCATCAGCGTGACCAACTGCCCCGTCAACGCCATCCTCATGCGCTACGGCAACGACGCGCAGAAAAAGAAATGGCTCACCGAATTGGCGCAAGGCCACATGCTCGGTGCGTTTTGTTTGACCGAGCCACATGTCGGCTCTGATGCCTCGGCCTTGCGC
>VERU01000501.1 GCA_018882485.1 Rhodoferax sp.
GGATGGATGGTCTCGCGAGATGGGGGCGGCCGGCGCCGAGGTTCAGATGTAGCCGATGGTCCTGGCCGCAAAATTGGCCAGGTTGGGCATGGCCGCCAGCGTCTGTTCGGCGCTCAGGCCCAGCCATCGGGCGGCATCGGCCACAAACTGGTCCGATGAAAACTGCGGCACCCACTGGCCCCGCTTGGGCTCATACAAGGAGGCATCGTCCACGCCACCGGTCTTGAGGGTGGGGAAGGCACTGCCGTACACGACGCCGCCCTTGACCATGTCGCCCAGCACAAACCAATGGTTACCCCAGGCATGGTCCGAGCCCGCGCCAGCGGCCGGGTCCAGGGTGCGCCCGAACTCGCTCATGACCACGGTGAGTACCTCGGAACCCATGCCCGCGGACCTGATGGAATCGTCGAATGCCGTCAGGCTGCCGACCACATCACTCAGGCGGGCCTCCAGCCCCGGGTTGCTGCCGTCGGTCAACAGCTGGCCGGTGTGGGTGTCGTACCCACCATCCTGCACCAGGTAGATCTGGCGGCGCGCACCGGCCTGCTTGCTGTAGGCCATGTGGCGGGCGGCAAAGCGCAGGTCCCGGCCTATTTGCTTGTCCGGAAAATTGCCGCTCGGTGCCGCACCGTACTGCTGCCCCTTGGCAAACTCCAGCGAATCCAGGTAGGACGACCGCAGGCTGCGTGCGAACTCCGCCTCATAGGCATTGCCCGACTGCATGCGCGAGGCCCATTCCACCCGATTGGCCAGCGGGTCGGTGGTACTGGTCAGGCTGGCACGGCCCCAGTTGGCGCTGGCGTTGCTGTTGGCCAGGCTCAGCGGCGCCACGTTGGCCAGCAAGGCGGTGTAGTCCCGGGCCAGGGCAATCAGCGGCTGCCGGTTGCGCATGTCGGCTGGCAACTGGTCCAGCACGCGGCCACCCCACCCGCTGCGGTTTTCGTCGCCCATCCAGCCCTGCGTCCACTGCTCCTGCTCGGCATGCGAACCCAGAAACGGGGGCAGCTTGGCGGTGCGGTCCCTGACCTGCGCCACCGTGGTGGGCTGAACCAGCGCCCCCACATTGGCCACCACCGCCATGCGTTGCTGTGCAAACAGCGAAGCCAGCGGGCCCATGGCCGGCGACAGCCCGAACTGGTGGCCGATGTGCGTGCCCTGCAGGCGCACCAGGCTGTCTTTGGGCAGGGCCAGCGAAGGACGGGCCGCTGCGTAATCGCCATAAGCGGCATCCACCGGCACCAGCATGTTGTTGCCGTCGAAGCCGCCCGACAGAAACACCACCACCAGCGCCTTGAAGTCGGCCGCCTGCACACTCTTGGCGCCCAGCAGACTTGCGCCCACACCGGCCATCGACACGGCGCCCGCGTGGGCAAGAAATTGACGACGGTCCATCATCGGGTCACTCCAAACGCCGGCGTGACCGTGGCCAGATCCAGCAGGGCGCCCAAAAAACTCAAGGGATTGCTTCGGTAATTGGCCAGATCGTTCGAATGGGCCTGCAACAGCCCCTGCCGCACGGCCGCCGGCATGGCGCCCCGGAAGTAACGCTCTGACACCAGGGTGAGCAGCTTGTCATCGGATTGGCTGACCGCGTCAATGACCGCCTGCACGTCACAGCCCGCATCGGCCGCCCGGGTGCCATAGGGCAAGGCCCACATGAATGTCCCCAAACGAATATGGAACTCTTCGGAATGCAGGGTTTTCTGCTCGGGCGCCAACAGCCCCGACCCCGGTGCCCGGTGGTTGGGTGGGTAAAAATTGAAGACCGAGTCGGCATTGAATGGCTGCTGTAAAGCCGCCGTCAAGGGAAAATCGATGTTCCAGTTGGAGCGGATGGCAGACCGACACCCCAGGCCCCTTTGTACCGAGACCTGCAGCAAATGCGGCTCCTTGATGCGGCCCACCCGACTCACCGCGCCAGGCGTGTCGCCGGCACGGGCCTCGGCGTCGAGCAGGATGGCACGGACCACCTGACCCAGATTGCCATTGGTCTGCTGAAAAACCGTGGCAACGCGGCTGATGTAGGCTGGTGACGGGTCGCTGGCCGTCAGGGCCTGGATCAGCCGCAGCGATACAAATGGCGCGGTATTGGGGTGCTGCACCAGGATGTTGACAAGGCTGTCCAGATCCTGGGCCGCGTTCTGGCCAGCGGGAATGACCTTGCCCAGCACCGTCTTGGCGGTGGTGTCATGGCTGTCGGCATAGGTGGCCACCATGGGCAGGCCGTAATTGGCCCAATTGGCGTCGTTCGCAAAGGGCTGGGGGCCGCGCGGCACGTTGCTCCAACCCGTAAGCGCCTTGGTCGCCGCGATCACATCGCCCTGGTTGTAGGTTTCCAGCGGTTTGCCAGCCGAGTCACGCCGCACGGTGCCATCCAGGTTGAGCTGGACCAGGCCCACCGAAAACAGCTGCATCAGCTCACGGCCGTAGTTCTCGTTCAGGTTCCACCGGTTATTCTGGCCGTTATCCAGAAAAAAACCCATCGCCGGGCTGCGGGTGACCGCCTTGAGCAGGTCACCGTACTGGCCAAAGGCGTTGTTCTGCAGGGTGTTGAAGTACTCGTTGATACC
>VERU01000502.1 GCA_018882485.1 Rhodoferax sp.
CCCCTGGCCTGGACCCCGCTGGTCCTGATCCTGATGAATCTGGTGTACGCCGCGGCGGCCTACCCCCTGGGCGCCCTGGCCGACCGGCTGCCGCATCGGCGCCTGCTGGCCTGGGGCCTGGGCCTGCTGCTGCTGGCCGACCTGATGCTGGCAGCGGCCGATCAGGGGCCGCTGCTGTGGGGCGGCGTATTGGTCTGGGGCCTGCACATGGCCATGACGCAGGGTCTGCTGGCAGCCATGGTGGCCGCCAGCGCACCTGCCAACCGGCGGGGAACCGCATTTGGCCTGTACAACCTGGCCAGCGGGGTGGCCCTGCTCGTGGGCAGCGGGCTGGCGGGGTGGCTGTGGGACCGTTACGGCGCTGCGGCCAGCTTTGGAGCCGGTGCGGTACTCTGCCTGGTCGCGCTGGCGGGCCTGGCCCTTCTGCGCCCGGCTGCACCACCCCGGCCTGACCGTTGAGCCCTGCGCGCGGCGCCGCCCTCAGCCAGGGGGCCGACGCAATTGCAGGACCCGTTGGGCGATGTCCTCGATGTCGGGGCCGTCCTCGGCAAAGGACAGGTACAGCTCGAGATCGGCCACGGCCAGGGTGCTGCGGCCCAGCTCGGCCCGGGCCAGACCCCGGTCCCGGTATTCGCCCCAGGCCCGGGGCAGCAGCACGATCAGGCGGTCCTGTACCGCAACGAGCCGGGCCCAGTCCTGCTGCGACCGGTGAATCTCCTTGAGGTTGCGCAGCATGCGGGCCAGAATCTCCCGCGGCCGGGCCGCCTGCAAGTAAGTCCCCACAGGGTCGTCCAGCGTGCCGCCGCTGGCCATGCGGTGGCGGTACGGATCCAACCGCTCCGACAGGTCTTCGCGGCTCAGCGATTGCCCGCTGAGCGGATCGATCACCACCTGTCCCCGTGGCATGCCGACCTTGACCAGGAAATGCCCGGGAAAAGACACCCCCTCGGCCTGCAACCCCACGGCCTGGGCCAGCTCCAGCCAGACCAGGGCCAGCGAGATGGGAATGCCCCGCCGGGTGCGCAGCACCTCGTGCAGGTAGCTGTTGTCCGGGTCGTAGTAGTTGTTGGGATTGACCGAAAACCCCATTTCCTGGAAAAAGAACTGGTTGAGCGTGCGCAGCCGCTGCAGCGCCGGCGCATCGGCCGGCAGGCGACGGCGCAGCCGGGCGACGAGCTGGTCCAGATTGCCCAACACCTGCTGGGGGTCGAGTTCGGGGTACTCATCCTGCGCCAACGACAGAGCCGCCTCGAAAAGCGGCAACTGCTCATCGTGTTGCACCAGCGCGGCAAACCACTCCAGGGGGGTAGGAAGGTCCAGCTTGAGTTTCATGCGTTCTTGTAACGGTGCCACTGACCGGCGTCAACCCGGTGTTTCAGCGCTGCAACAGCGTGCGCCAGCGCAGTCCCAGCATCCGCAATGCTACGAAATATATAGCTATAGATCCAATAAAGACAAGGGATAGCAGCCAAATTCTCTGAAAATATTGACGACCGGCAGCGCTCCAGTCCAGGCCCTGAGCGGCCAGGTGCAGCAGCCCCGCGAGCAGCAGGCTGGCCAGCAGCACCTGGGCCATGTAGCGGCCCCAGCCCGGCGCGGGCCGGTAGCTGCCCCGACGCAACAGGCCGAGCAGCAACCAGACGGCGTTGAGCAACGCGCCCAGCCCGATGGACAGCGCCAGGCCCGCGTGCTGCAGCCAGGGCACCAGAACGAGGTTCAGCAGCTGGGTGACGACCAGCACCGAAGCGGCGATCTTGACGGGCGTGCGGATGTCCTGGCTGGCGTAGAACCCGGGTGCCAGCACCTTCACCGCGACCAGTCCCAGCAAACCCACGCCGTAGCCCATGAGGGCCAGGCTGGTCTGCGCCACGTCCTGTAGTGTGAACGCTCCATAGTGGTACAGCACCGAGACCAGCGGCCGGGCAAAAGTCAGCAGCGCCGCCGCGCTGGGCAGCGCCAGCAGCCAAACCAGGCGCAGGCCCCAGTCCAGCATCGCCGAATACCGGGCGTCGTCCTGCGCGGCACGCGCCGTAGCCAGCTGCGGCGTGAGCACCACCCCCAGGGCCACCCCCAGTAGAGCGGTCGGAAACGCCATGAGGCGGTCGGCGTAGCTGAGCCAGCTCACGCTGCCCGGCGCCAGATGCGAGGCAATCTGGGTGTTGATCAGCAAGGAGATCTGGGCCACGCCCACGCCCAGCAGGGCCGGCCCCATCAGCTGCAGGATGCGCCGGGTGCCGGCGTCCGCCCAGGCGGCGCGCAGCCGGATCAGACTCAGGCCGATGCGGGGCAGCAGGCCCAGCCGGTGCAAACCCCAGGCCTGCGCCAGCAGTTGCAGCAGCCCGCCGCCCATCACGCCCGCCGCCAGGGCGTGGATGGGCTCGATGCCCATTCGCCCAAACCAGGGGGCAGCCCAGACCATGGCAGCCATCATGCTCAGATTGAGCAGCACCGGGGTGGCGGCCGGCAGTGCAAAACGGCGCCAGGTGTTGAGCACGCCGGCTGCCAGCGCCACCAGCGACATGAAACCGATGTAGGGAAACATCCACCGCGTCATGAACACCGC
>VERU01000044.1 GCA_018882485.1 Rhodoferax sp.
GCCCAGTGTGGGCTTGAGCGTGGTCCGGTCGTCCAATCAGTTGACCAGTACGACGCCGGATTTTCTGGGGCGCGCCACCACCTCCGAGCGCGGCTACGGTAGCGGCAGTGAAACGCTCACGATACGTCAGCCGGTTTACCGCCGGTATCAATGGGCGCAGCTGGCGCAGGCCGAGTTTCAGGTTCAGGACGTGGAGTCGGTGCTGCGGGTTGAGACACAGAATCTGGCGGTGCGCCTGGGGGTGGCCTATTTCGAGTCCTTGCTGGCCGAGGAGCAGTGGGAGTTGGAGAAGGCGCTGGTGACCAATTACCGGTTTCAGCTCGATGCCGCCAATCGGTTGTTTCAGGCCGGTGCCGGAATACGCACGGACATCGATGAAACGCGGGCTCGTCTCGATCTGGCCCTGGCCCGTGAAATCGAGGCCCGTGGTGCTGTGGAATACACCCGACGGCAGCTGGGGGTACTGGTGAACCAGCCTGTCAGCACGCTGGCGCGCCTGGACATCGGACGGTGGCGCGTTGACGATCTGAATCCATCCGGACTGACCCCGTGGCATGAGAAGGCCGAGGCGCAGAGCCCGGAGTTGCAGGTGTACCGCGCCCGGGTCGAGGTGGCGCGGCAGGAACTGGAGAAGGCGAAGGCTGGCCATTGGCCGACCCTGGATGCGGTGGCCCAGTGGTCCAACAGCCAGAGCGAGAACCAGCTGAGCGTGGATTCCCGTTACCGCTCCCACTCGCTGGGCGTGCAGTTCAACCTGCCGCTGTACTCGGGCGGTGGTGTCTCATCGGCAGTACGTCAGGCGCTGGCTGCCCTGGCACGCGCGGAACAGCTGCTGGAAGCGGGCCGCCGCGACCTGGAGGTGCGGGTGCAGCGGGAGTACCGGGGTGTGACCGAGAGCGTGTCGCGGATGGCGGCATTGGAACAAGCCGTGCGATCGGCCGATCAGGCCCTGGTTTCCAGCAAGCGGTCGTTTGAAGCTGGCGTGCGCTCCCGTTCGGATATTCTGGCCGCGGAAAGCAACCGGATGGTGGCCCTGCGCGATCTGGCCCAGGCGCGTTATGCCTACCTGATGTCCTGGGTGCGTCTCAGGGCCCTGGTTGGCGACGCCGACGAGGATCTGGTCAGGGGCTTGAACAGCCGATTGACGGCAGGCTGATGTCGCGGTAGGGGCTGCCTGCCTGTAGCCGGATGTCGACCAATGACATGGAGGGTGAGATGCGGTACTTCATCACCGGTGCGACCGGATTCATCGGCAGGCGGTTGGTGCGGCAGCTGCTGGCGCGCCGGGGTGCGGTGGTGCATGTGCTGCTGCGACCGCAGAGCGAGGGCAAGCTGGACGACTTGCGTCGGTTCTGCGGGGTGGGCGCGAAGCGCCTGCTGCCGGTCCTGGGTGACCTGACGCGGCAGGGGCTGGCGGTGTCCGAGGCCCAGCGGACTGCGCTGCAGGGTCGTATCGATCACGTCTTTCATCTGGCGGCGGTCTACGATCTGGAGGCCGATGAGGCCAGCCAGATGGCGGTGAACATCGAGGGCACCCGGCAGGTCGTGCAGTTTGCAGAGGCCATCGGCGCGGGCCATTTTCACCATGTGTCGTCGATCGCGGCGGCCGGCTTGTACGAGGGGGTGTTCCGGGAGGACATGTTCGAGGAGGCGGAAAACATCGAGCATCCGTATTTCCGGTCCAAGCACGAGAGCGAGAAGGTGGTGCGCCAGTCCTGTCGCCTGCCGTGGACGGTCTACCGCCCGGCCATGGTGGTGGGCGACAGCACCACCGGCGAGATGGACAAGATCGATGGACCGTATTATTTCTTCAAGCTGATCCAGCGCCTGCGCCAGCTGCTCCCGCCGTGGCTACCGGGCATCGGCCTCGAGGGGGGGCGCATCAACATCGTGCCAGTGGATTTCGTGGTGAAGGCCATCGATGTGATCAGCCGCCGGCCCGACATCGCCCGGCGCTGCTACCACCTCGTTGATCCGGTGGGCTACCGGGTGGGCGACGTGCTGGACATCTTCAGTCGAGCCGCGCATGCCCCCAAGATGAATCTGTTCATCAACGCGGCCCTGTTCGGCTTCATTCCGCGCAGTGTGACCCGCGGCCTCATGGCGCTGGCACCGGTGCGCCGGGTGCGCCAAGCGGTCATGAAGGACCTGGGACTGCCCGAGGATCTCTTCACTTTCCTCAACTATCCCACTCGTTTCGATTGCCGTGAGACGCTGGCGGCCCTGCAGGGCAGCGGGGTGGCCTGCCCCAGCCTCAAGGACTACGCCTGGCGCATCTGGGACTACTGGGAGCGGCACCTGGATCCGGATCTGCACATCGACCGATCCCTGCGCGGCACGGTGGCGGGCAAGGTGGTTCTGGTGACGGGCGGTTCCTCGGGCATTGGCCTGGCGGCCGCCCACAAGTTTGCCGAGGCCGGTGCGGTCACCCTGATATGCGGACGCGACCAGGACAAGCTGGACGAAGCCTGTGCCGAGGCCGTGGGTCGGGGCCATCGTTTCCTGGCTTACGCCGTGGACCTGGCGGATCTGGCGGATTGCGACCGCTTCGTGCAGCAGGTGCTGCAGGAGCATGGGGCGGTGGATTTCCTGATCAACAACGCAGGCCGTTCGATCCGGCGTGCCATCGAGTCGAGCTACGACCGGTTCCATGATTTCGAGCGCACCATGCAGCTGAACTATTTTGGCTGTCTGCGTGTCACGCTGGGTCTGTTGCCCGCGATGGTGGCGCGCAAGCGCGGTCATGTGGTCAACATCAGTTCGATCGGCGTGCTGACCAATGCCCCGCGATTCAGCGCCTACGTGGCCTCCAAGGCGGCGCTGGACGCCTGGACCCGTTGCGCGGCCAGCGAGTACGCCGATCAGGGGGTGTCGTTCACCACCATCAACATGCCGCTGGTGCGCACGCCCATGATCGCGCCGACCGGGCTGTACAACAATGTGCCCACGCTGGCGCCAGAGGAGGCGGCCGACATGATCGCCCAGGCCTGCATCTTCAGGCCGGTGCGCATTGCCACCCGGCTCGGGATTGCCGGGCAGTTGCTGCATGCAGCGATGCCTCGGGTGGCGCAGATCGTCATGAATACGAGTTTTCGCATGTTTCCCGACTCCAGCGCCGCTCGCGCTGGATCGGGTACGGACAAGTCGGGGCGGCTCGCCCTGTCGCCCGAAGCCGTGGCTCTGCAGCAGATGATGCGGGGCATCCATTTCTAGGCTGAGTCGCTATCCTGACGACGATAATCTTCTGATGCGTATGGATCGGCAACACAGTATCTCCAAGGAGGGTTTTCAATGATTCTGGTAACAGGTGGAGCGGGGTTTATCGGGTCGAATTTCGTGCTCGACTGGCTGGCAACCCGAGACGAGCCCGTGCTGAATCTGGACAAGCTGACCTACGCGGGCAACCTGGAAAACCTGCAGGGTTTGGAGGGCGATGGCCGCCATGTGTTTGTGCAGGGGGATATCGGGGATACGGAACTCATGGACCATCTGCTGGCGAGCCATCGGCCGCGTGCGGTTCTGAATTTCGCTGCGGAAAGCCATGTCGATCGTTCGATACGGGGCCCGGAGGCCTTTTTTCAGACCAATGTCCAAGGCACCCTGAGATTGCTGCAGAGTGTGCGTGAATACTGGTCGCGATTGGAGGGGCCGCAGCGCCAGGGGTTTCGGTTTCTGCAGGTTTCAACCGACGAGGTCTATGGCAGCCTGGCGCCGGATGAACCGGCGTTCTCGGAACTCCATCGGATCGAACCCAATAGCCCCTATTCGGCCAGCAAAGCGGCCAGTGACCATCTTGTGCGTGCATGGCACCACACCTATGGGCTTCCGGTATTGACCACCCATTGTTCCAATAACTACGGGCCATTTCATTTCCCGGAAAAACTGATTCCCCTGATGATCGTGAATGCCTTGGGCGGTAAGCCCCTGCCCCTGTACGGAGATGGCCGGCAGGTGAGGGACTGGTTGTATGTCAAGGACCATTGTTCGGCCATTTGTCGTGTGCTTGAGGCCGGACGGGTGGGGGATACCTACAACATCGGGGGATGGAATGAAAAACCCAATGTCGAGATCGTCGAAGTGATCTGCGATCTGCTGGATGAACTGCGGCCTCGTTCCGATGGTGTGAGTTACCGGTCGCAAATCGCTTTCGTCAGCGACCGCCCCGGACACGACCGGCGCTACGCCATCGATGCCCGCAAAATCGAAAAGGAACTCGGTTGGCGACCTGCAGAGTCCTTCGAAACGGGGATACGCAAAACCGTGCGGTGGTACCTGTCGAATGCCGGTTGGGTTTCCCGTGTGCAGAGCGGGGCATACCGGGAGTGGATGCAGGCACAGTATGCAGCGCCGGCGGCCGCTGAGACCCTTCGACAATGAAGATTCTGCTGTTTGGAAAAACGGGGCAGTTGGGCTGGGAGTTGCAGCGCAGCTTGTCATTGCTGGGCGAACTGGTGACCCTGGATCGAAGCGCTCCGTCGGGTTGGGGCGACCTCAGCCGGCCGGAGGGTGTGGCCCAGGCGATACGGGAAATCCGACCGGATGTGATCGTGAATGCGGCCGCTTACACGGCCGTGGACCGTGCGGAGTCCGAGCCCGATCTGGCTCTGACCGTGAACGGGCAGGCCCCGGCCGCGATGGCCCGGGAGGCCCAGAACCTCGGTGCCTGGATGGTGCACTTCAGCACCGATTATGTGTTCGATGGCTCGGGTGAGCGGCCCTGGCGCGAAGTGGATCGAACCGGCCCGTTGAATGTATACGGCCAGACCAAGTTGGTGGGGGAGACCGGTGTGGCCGGTTCCTGCGAACGCCATCTGGTGTTGCGCACGAGCTGGGTGTTTGGCCGGCACGGTCAGAATTTCGCCAAGACCATGCTGCGTCTGGCGGGCGAGAGGGAACGCTTGACCGTCATCGATGACCAGATGGGTGCGCCGACGGGTGCCGACCTGATTGCGGATGCCACGGCCCATGCGCTCCGGCAGGCCCTGGTAGAGCCCCGGCTCGCCGGTATTTATCACGTGGTCGCGGCGGGCGAAACGTCGTGGCACGGCTATGCCATGCGCATCTTTGACGAAGCGCGCCGGCTCAACCCCTCTCTGGCATGGAAGCTGCGGGAAGTTGCTGCGGTACCCAGCAGCGGATTTGTGACGCCCGCGCGGCGGCCGAACAATTCGCGTCTGGATACGGGCCGCTTTCGACAGACTTTCGGGCTGGTGCTGCCCCATTGGACGCACGGCGTGGACCGCCTGCTGCGGGACTTGCAATGACGGATGGCGCGCGTGCCGGGCGTGGCTGGGGTCGTTGTGGGTGACGCCATGAAGGTCGTGGTGACGGGAGCGAACGGCTTCGTCGGACGGGCCTTGTGCGCCCGCCTTGCGGCAGCGGGTCACCAGGTGATCGGCGTGGTCCGACGACCGGTCCAGCTGGACGCCGGGGTTCAGGTCAGGGTGGTGCCGGAGTCCGCAGGAGACCCGGTCTGGCAGGATCTGATGACCGGGACCGATGCGGTGGTGGATCTGGCGGTACACCATTCCAGGGCCGGACGAGCCGATCGCCATCAGATGGGGCAGCTGCGCCTCGTGAATGTGGAGGCGATGTGCCGGATGGCCCGGCAGGCCGCTGCGGCCGGCGTGCGCCGGTTCGTGTACCTGAGCTCTGTGGCTGTCCATGGCGACGAATCCGGGACAGGCTGTCCGTTTGAGGAGACCGACGCGCCGAACCCGCAGAGTGCGTACGCGCTTTCGAAGCTGGAAGCCGAGCGGGCGCTTGTGGCGCTGTGCACCGGATCGACCATGGAGTGCGTCATCATCCGACCCCCACTGGTTTACGGGCCAAACGCCCGGGGTAATCTGGCTGCGCTGGTCAAGTGGGTTTGTTCGGGTTGGCCCATTCCCTTGGGCGCGGTTTCCAATGGCCGGAGTCTGGTGGCCATCGATAACCTCAACGACTTCATCGAACGATGCCTGACCCATCCGGGTGCAGCCGGTCAAATTTTTCTGGTGAGTGATGGACAGGACCTGTCGACGCCCGATTTGATCCGGCACATTGCCATCGCCTGGCGGGTTCCTCTTCGACTGGTTTCGGTGCCGGTTCCCGTGCTCAGAGGCCTGGGTCTCCTGACGGGTCAATCCCAGACCGTCGGGCGCTTGTGTGGAAATTTGCAGCTGACCATGGCGAAGGCCCAGCGGGTCTTGCAGTGGGCGCCGCCCATCAGCGTGGCCGAGGGCATGCTCCGTGCGGCTGGACGCCAGCCTTGAAGTCCCTGTCCATGTCTGAGGGGACCGGACCGGGTCTGGAGTTGTCGATTTCGGTGGTGAGTCACCACCAGCTGGGTATGGTGCGACATTTGTTGCAGGACATGGCCCACCAGCTTGACGACCGGTCGGTTGAGGTCATTCTGACCTTGAATGTTCCTGAGGTCCTGTCCTTGCCGTTGACGGACTTTCCTTTTTCCCTGCGCGTGATTCGCAATGCCCAGCCCAAGGGGTTTGGAGCCAACCACAACCATGCGTTTGCGCTGTCCAGCGGTCGGTTCTTCTGCGTACTCAACCCGGATGTTCGTTTGACATCGGATCCCTTTGATCCTCTGATGGCCCATTTCCATGACGGGACGATCGGCGTTGCCGCTCCGGCTTTGCGGACTCAGGGCGGACGGCTCGAGGAAAGTGCCCGGCGGTTCCCCACGCCCTGGAGCATTCTGCAGAAAGCCCTGCTTCGGCATCGCACCATGGACTATTCAAATGAAACCGGGGTTTTCCATCCCGATTGGGTGGCTGGAAGTTTCATGCTGTTCACGGCGAAAGGGTTTCGGGAGGTCGGTGGATTTGATGAACGGTACTTTCTCTACTATGAGGATGTGGATCTCTGTGCCCGTTTCAGGAAACTGGGCCTGAAATCCCTGATGGACCGGCGGGTATCGGTGGTGCATGAGGCCCAGCGTCGCAGCCACCGGCATTGGCGGTTTCTGATCTGGCATCTGGTGAGCATGTCACGGTTTTTCCTGTCGGTGGCGCGTGATCGCTGGAATAGCCGGGTCCGTTGAATTGGAAATTTCGCAATACCCTGTACCCTGGGGGTTATTACCGGCCGGGATTGCGAGTCATAATCACGGCGGCGTTACGGGCAGTATTCTCATAATCAGGGAGTCCGAGCCAATTCAACCCTTTACGATCCACCATGAGCAATCTAATCGACCTCCAATCCCAGATCGAAAAACTGCAGAAGCAGGCCGCGGACATCAAGGCCCGCGAGTTTGACAAGACGGTGCAGGAGATTCAGGCCAAGATGCAGGCTTTCGGTATCACGATCAAGGATTTGCAGGGCACCAAGGGCCGTGTGGCCCGCAGTGGCCGGGGCAAGTCCAAGGTGGCGCGCGCGGCGACACCGGGTCCGCGCAAGGGCACCACCAAGGCCCCCGTGAAGTTCCGCGGGCCGGAGGGCCAGACGTGGTCGGGCCGTGGTCAGATGGCGGGCTGGCTGGCCAAGCTGATCGAGCAAGGGCGCAGCAAGGACGAGTTCGCGGTCTGATTGCCGCAGCTCAGACCCTTTCCGGGGCGGCGCCCTGTGGGCGCTCCCCGGGGCACAGCACATCCCGCTTCATCGACCCATGACCGTTCCACACGCCATTTCGCCCGGAGATCGGGCGCAGGTGCTGGCCGAGGCCCTGCCTTACATCCGCAAGTTCCATGGCAAGACCATGGTGATCAAGTACGGCGGCAACGCCATGACGGACCCTGCGCTGCAGGCCGCGTTTGCGGCCGACGTGGTGTTGCTCAAGCTGGTCGGCATCAAGCCGGTGGTGGTGCATGGCGGGGGTCCTCAGATCGAGCAGGCGCTGAGCCGCCTGGGCAAAAAGGGCGAGTTCATCCAGGGCATGCGGGTCACCGACGCCGAAACCATGGAGGTGGTGGAGTGGGTGCTGGGCGGCGAGGTGCAGCAGGACATCGTGGGGCTGATCAACCAGGCTGGTGGCAAGGCCGTGGGGCTGACCGGTCGCGACGGCGGCCTCATCCGTGCCCGCAAGCTCAAGATGCTCGATGCCAAGGACCCCACCCGGGAGCACGATGTGGGACAGGTCGGTGACATCGTGAGCATCGATCCGGCGGTGGTCAACGCACTGCAGGAAGACGCTTTCATTCCGGTGATCAGCCCGATCGGGTTTGGCGCCGACAACGAGAGCTACAACATCAATGCCGATGTGGTCGCGGCCCGGCTGGCGGCGGTGCTGTCGGCTGAAAAGCTGATCATGCTCACCAACATCCGTGGTGTGCTGAACAAGGAAGGTGAGTTGCTGACCGACCTCACGGCGCGCGAGATCGATGGTCTGTTTGCCGATGGCACGCTCAGCGGCGGCATGCTGCCCAAGATCAGCGGTGCGCTGGACGCGGCCAAGAGCGGCGTGAAGTCGGTGCACATCGTGGATGGCCGCGTGCCCCATGTCCTGTTGCTGGAAGTGCTCAGCGACCAGGCTTTCGGCACCATGATCCGGTCGCACTGACCGGGCCGGCCCGCGTCCGCCGTGGCGCCGGGTCGCTTCACATGACCGCGCCGAGCTGCCAGGGCACGAACTCGTTCTGCCCGTAGCCATGGGCCTCGCTGCGGGTGGTCTGACCCGAGGCGGTGGCCAGCAGCCGTTCGAAAATGAGCTGTCCCATGCTGGCCACCGTGTGCTGCCCGTCCAGGATCTCGCCGCAGTTGACGTCGATATCGTCGGCCTGGCGGTGCCACAGTGCCGTGTTGGTGGCCAGCTTGAGCGACGGCGCTGGGGCGCATCCGTAGGCCGAACCCCGGCCAGTGGTGAAGCAGATCAGGTTGGCGCCACCGGCGACCTGACCGGTGGCGCTGACCGGGTCGTAGCCCGGCGTGTCCATGAAGACCAGGCCCGCTTGCCGCACGGGATCGGCGTACCCGTACACCGCCTGCAGGTTGCTGGTTCCGCCTTTGGCCACGGCTCCCAGCGATTTCTCCAGTATGGTGGTGAGCCCGCCGGCCTTGTTGCCAGGCGACGGGTTGTTGTTCATTTCGCCATCGTGCATGCGCGCGTGGTTCTCCCACCAGCGGATGCGCTCGATCAGGGCCTGCGCCACCGAGGGCGACACGGCGCGGCGCGTCAGCAGGTGTTCGGCTCCGTAGATTTCGGGCGTTTCCGAGAGGATGGCGGTTCCCCCGTGGGCCACGAGCAGGTCCATGGCGGCACCCAGGGCCGGGTTGGCGGTGATGCCCGAATAGCCGTCCGATCCGCCGCACTGCAGTCCGACGGTGAGGTGACTCACATCGCAGGGTGTGCGCTGTGCCTGGCTGGCACGGGGCAGCATGTCCTGCACCAGCGCAACGCCCCGTTCCACCGCCCGCCGCGTGCCGCCGCTGTCCTGGATGTTGAAGACCCTGAGCGTTTCACCTTCGCGCAGGTCGCTGCCCGCCAGCCAGCTCTGGATCTGGTTGGACTCGCAGCCGAGCCCGACCACCAGCACCGCCGCAAAGTTGGGGTGGGTGGCGTAGCCCGCCAGGGTGCGCTGCAGCAGCCGCAGGCCGGCGCCCTCGCTGTCCATGCCGCAGCCGCTGCCGTGCGTGAGCGCCACCACACCGTCCACCGCCGGGTAGGCGTCCAGCAGTGGGTCCGGGTGGTTGCGGGAAAACCGGTCAGCGATGGCGCGGGCGACCGTGGCCGAACAATTGACGCTCGACAGCACCCCGATGTAGTTGCGGGTGGCGACGCGGCCGTCCGACCGCCGCAGTCCCATGAACCGGGCGTGCAGGCGCTGCGGGTCGGGCCGCCGGTCTGCGCCGATGGCGTAGTCCCGGGCGAAGTCGCCCCGGCTCCCGCCCAGGTCCAGGTTGTGGGTGTGCACATGTTCGCCAGGCGCAATCGGCTGGCTGGCGAAACCGATGATCTGGTTGTAGCGCCGCACCGGCTCGCCCGTGGCGATCGGACAGGCGGCCACCTTGTGACCGGCGGGTACCAGGCCGCGCACGCTCACCGGCCCGGCGGTCATGCCGGCGATCAGCTGTGTGGTGGCGATCAGGACGTTGTCGAGTTCATGCAGGCGCAAACAGGGGCTCATGGTGTCCAGGGCGGTGGGTCTACGGGCACATGCGGGGGCAGGTGTGGGGTCGGGGGTGCACGGGCGTGGGGTGGTCGATCGGGGCTGCGGCGCCCAGGCCGCCTTCACGCCCCGATTGTGGCCTTGCGGGCCGGTTCTGGCGGACCGGGCGCGACACCCCCGTACCTCGGGAAAACCCGGTACCGAGCGATCCAATGCCCCCTGATTGGACTGGGACATCGACCGGGCGGTCCGTTGTGATGCAAAATAGAACGATCGTTCGATTTTATGAAGCCTGCCGATTCATCGTCCGTTGTCCTCCTGCCGATCCAGGCCCCGGGTGCGCCTGGACGGGTCCTGCCCAAGGGCCGGCAGACGCGCCAGGCCATCGTGGATGCGGCGCTGGCGCTGGCTTCGCAGATCGGGCTGGAAGGTCTGAGCATCGGCGCCCTGGCGGAAGTCACCCGCATGAGCAAGTCCGGGGTGTTTGCCCATTTCGGTTCCCGCGAGGAGTTGCAGATTTCGGTGATCCGCGAGTACCACGCCCGCTTTGCCGAAGAGGTGTTTCGTCCGGCTCTGCAGCTACCGCGCGGCCTGCCCCGGGTGCGCGCCCTGTTCGATCACTGGATGCAGCGGGTCGCGGTGGAAATCCAGTCGGGCTGCATCTTCATCAGCGGCGCGGTGGAGTTCGACGATCGGCCCGGCCCGGTGCGCGATGCCCTGGCCAGCTCGGTCAGGGACTGGCTGTCGACGCTGGATCGCGCCGTCCTGCAGGCCCGCCAGGAGGGCCACCTGCTGGAGTCAGCCGATGCTCAGCAGATGGCCTTCGAGATCCATGGTTTGATCCTTGCCCTGCATTACGAGGCCCGTTTCCTGAAGAATCCGGCCTCGATCGCCAGGGCCCACCAGGGCTTTGCCCATGTTCTGGAGCGCTATGGGCGCGCGGACCCGTCCGCCTCCCTGGCCGCGCCATCGTCTCCTTCCTCTCGTACCCAGGAGTGATCCATGCCGGTCTATACCCCGCCTTTGCGCGACATGCGGTTCGTCATGCACGAACTGCTCGATGTCACCACCTCGCTCAAGGCCATTCCCCGACACGCCGATCTTGACGCACAGACCATCGATGCGGTGCTGGAAGAAGGTGGCAAGTTCGCGGCCGAGG
>VERU01000503.1 GCA_018882485.1 Rhodoferax sp.
CCACGGCAGCGTCTCCCCGGCGCGCAGCGGCTTGAGCTCGCCATCGCCGAAGGGGAAGGACGCCGGCGTGGTCCAGGGTTCGCGGCGCAGCGTGATCTGGCCGGTGTTGCGCGGCAGACCGTAAAAATCGGGCCCGTTGAAACTGGCAAAGGCCTCCAGCCGGTGCAGCGCCCCGGCGGCCTCGAAAGCCTCGGCATACAGCGGCAGGGCGGCATGGGCGGTGTAGCAGCCGGCGCAGCCACTGGCGTGTTCCTTCAGGTGGGCCGGGTGCGGCGCGCTGTCGGTGCCCAGGAAGAAGCGGGGATGGCCCGAGGTAGCCGCCTGCAGCAGCGCCTGGCGGTGGCTTTCGCGCTTGAGCACCGGCAGGCAGTATTAGTGCGGCCGCAGACCGCCGCTGAACAGGGCGTTGCGGTTGTACAGCAGGTGGTGGGCGGTCAGGGTGGCGGCCGTCAGCGGATGGGCGCCCGCCACGTAGTCGGCGGCCTCACGGGTCGTGATGTGCTCCAGCACGATCTTCAGGCCCGGGAAATCGTGGCGCAGCGGCAGCAGCACGGTCTCGATGAACACCGCTTCGCGGTCGAACAGGTCGACGGACGGATCGGTCACCTCGCCATGCACGAGCAGCGGCATGCCGGCGCGCTGCATCGCCTCGAGCACCGGGTAGGTCCGGCGCAGGTCGGTCACGCCAGCGTCGCTGTGCGTGGTGGCGCCTGCGGGGTACAGCTTGACGGCCACGACGCCGGCCTCGCGGGCGCGCTCGATTTCCGCGACCGGCAGGTCGTCGGTCAGGTACAGCGTCATCAGCGGCTGGAAATCGCTGCCCGCCGGCAGCGCCGCGAGGATGCGCTTGCGGTAAGCCATGGCGTCGGCCGCGCGGGTGATCGGCGGCCTGAGGTTGGGCATGATCACCGCCCGTGCAAACTGGGCGGCCGTGTGGGGCAGCACGGCCTGCAGGGCCTGACCATCGCGCACATGCAGGTGCCAGTCGTCGGGCCGGGTCAGGGTCAGGGAGATTCCGGCAGGGGCCGGAGCAGGGCTGGAAGCGGTCGGGTTCATGGCCGGGATTGTCGCCAATGCCGGTGCCGCCCCAGCCGGCAAGCGATCAAGTCCGGCTGTGGGCCGCCAGATGGTCCCACAGCGCGTGGGCCCGGCGCGGCGCGGCGGCCGGGGTGCGGCCGTCGGCCTCGCGCGGCGGCACCCGCTCGCGATAAGCCCGCACCTCGACGGTGACGCGCAGATCGCGCAGCGCCGCCGGAGCCGCGCTGACCAGGCGGCCGGCGCGCAGCTCGTGCTCGACCGCCGTCTGCGGCAGAAAGGCCACGCCATGGCCCTGCAGCGCCATCGCCTTGAGGCCCTCGGCCATGTCGGTCTCGTACACCCGGTCCAGGTGCACCGGCGTGCTGCTTTCGGCCAGCATCAGGTCGACCATGCGGCCCAGGTAGGCCCCCGGGGCATAACCCAGGTAGGGCAGCGCGCGGGTGGCCTCGCCGGGCAGCTGAAACAGCGGCTGCCCGGCGGGGTCGGGCCGCGCGTAGGGCGCCAGCACCTCCTGGCCCAGGCGCACCATCTCGTAGCGCCCGCTGTCCAGGGCGTAGGGCAGTGCCGGATGGTGGTAGGCCACTAGCAGATCGCAACCGCCCTCGATGAGACGGGTTACCGCATCGTGCACGTTCAACGCCGTGAGCCGGCTCTTGATCGGCCCGAAGGTCTCGCGCAGCGCCGAAATCCAGGCTGGAAAGTACGCCAGCGCCAGGGTGTGCGGCACCGCAAAATCGATCACATCCTGACCCGGCTCGCCGTGGCCGCGCAGCATGGCGCGGGTCGCCTGCAGCGATTGCAGCAGCTCGATGGCCTGCTGGTACAGGGTCTGACCGGCCGGGTTGAGCCGCATGGGGTAGGCGCTGCGGTCCACCAGCTCGGTGCCGGCCCAGGCTTCCAGCGACTGGATGCGGCGCGAGAAGGCCGGCTGGGTGACGTGCCGCAGCTGCGCGGCGCGGCTGAAGCTGCGGGTTTCGGCCAGCGCCACGAAATCCTCCAGCCAGCGGGTGTCCATGGCTCAGTCCGGGCTGGCAGCTTCGCCGCTCTGCTGCAGCGCCCACATGGCCGCGTAGCGACCACCCGCCTCCAGCAGGGCGGCGTGGGTGCCTCGCTCCACGATGCGCCCGGCGTCCATCACCAGGATCTCGTGGGCATCGACCACGGTGGACAGCCGGTGCGCGATGACCAGCGTGGTCTTGTTGCGCGCCACCAGCTGCAGCTCGGCCTGGATGGCACGTTCGTTGGCCGAATCCAGCGCCGAGGTGGCTTCGTCGAAGATCATCAGCGGCGGGTTTTTCAGCAGGGTGCGGGCGATCGCCACCCGCTGCTTCTCGCCTCCCGAGAGCTTGAGACCGCGCTCGCCCACCATCGCGTCGTAGCCCTTGGGCAATGCGGTGATGAAGTCGTGGATGCGGGCCGCGCGGGCGGCCTCCTCGACCTCCGCCTGGGTGGCGCCGGGCCGGCCATAGGCGATGTTGTAGGCCACCGTGTCGTTGAACAGCACGGTGT
>VERU01000045.1 GCA_018882485.1 Rhodoferax sp.
GGATGTTGCTGCCCTCGGGCGTAACGCCCCCGCCGATCATCTCGGCAATCGAGCCGGTGACAACCACCGCGGGCAGGTCCGGGTCGAGTACCTTGTGCGCGCGGCGCATGGCGCCCTCGGTGCCCTTCTGCCCGAGCTCTTCCTCGGCCAGACCGGTGACGACGATCGGCAGTTCGTGCGGCGGCAGCGCATCGGTGTAGTGCAGCACCGAGGTCACCGGCAGGTTCTCGCAGCCGACCGGGCCATCGATGATCACCTGCAGGCCCTTGATCGCCGTGAAGACATACACGGCACCCCAGTAGCCGCCAGCACGATCGTGGTCGATGATCAGCATCAGATCATCTCCTCGGCCTTGCGCTTGCGGGCCGCCTTCTCCACCTGGCGGCGGTAGAACGAGCGGAACTCGGGACGATCGGCAGGCACGCTGCCGCGGTCATGCCAGACGCCGCTGGCTGCATTCGTGCCCACGCCTTCGAAGAAGTCGCGCATCGTGTCGAAGCGCGCCTTGCCGGCGAGCGCCGCGTTGATCACCTGCGCCAGCGATCCGGCACCGGCCGGACCCATCAGCGGCCGGGCAGAAATCAGATTGGTGAAGTACAGCGACGGGATCGCGCGCTGCTTGGCGTGCTGCACGACCGGCGTGGTGCCGATCGCCAGGTCAGGCGCGAATTCCTCGACCGCGGCGATGTCCTGCTCGAGCGACGCACGGAACTGCACACGCACACCGTGGCTGTCGAGCCACTGGCGGTCTGTCTCGGACCACGGTGTGCGTGCGCAGGCGGTGCCGACGTAGCGCAGATCCGCGCCACTTTCGACGAGCAGGCGGGCCACCAGCAGTTCCGAGCCTTCGTAGCCGGACAGCGTGATGCGTCCCTTGATCGGGCATTTTTCCAGCGCGCCGCGGATGCCGGGCAGCAGCCGGTTCTTCAGCGCGTCGACGCGCGCCTGCGCGACGCCAGTGGCGCGGCCAATCGCATCGAGCCAGTCAGCGGTGCCATCGTGACCGACCGGCGCCGAGCCCACCACAGGGCGCCCGGCCGCCTCGAACTCGCGCACGCTGGCCACATAGAACGGATGGATCGCGGCTACCACCGCGCCGTCAAGGGCGGCATACAGTTCGCGCCATTCGCGCGTGGGCACCACCGGACCGGCAGCCAGGCCGAGCGGCTCCAGCATCATGCCGATGCCGACCGGATCGGCCGGGAACATTTCGCCAAGCAGCGTGACCGTGGGCTTGCCACTGACGCCGTTGCGCGGCGCTGCCACCGGGCCGGCCTCGGCCTCGGTGCGCGCGTAGCGCAGCATCGCGCCGGCCAGCACGTCCTTGGCTTCCGCATGCGTGGGCACGCCGAAGCCCGGCACGTCGATGCCGATGATGCGCACGCCGTTGATCTCTTTCGGCAGCAGCCGCAGCGGCACGCCGGAGGCAGTAGGCACGCACAGGTTGATGATGACCACGGCGTCGTACAGCGCCGGATCAGCGAGCTTGAACACCGACTCGCGGATGTCCTCGAACAGCTTGCCGGTGACCAGCGTCTCGGAGTTGAACGGCACGTAGCCGACCGAGCGGCGCGCGCCGTAGAAGTGCGAGGTGAAAGTCAGGCCATAGACGCAGCAGGCCGAGCCCGACAGCACGGTGGCGGTGCGGCGCATCCGCAGCCCCACGCGCAACGAGCCGAAGGCCGGGCACATGCTCTGCGGCTGGTCGTGCGGTCCGGCCTCGGGCGCGAGCGGATAGTCGGCCGCGTAGCGCTGCAGCAGTTCGCTGTGGCAGGCGGCCTTGGCCGCCTCCACCATCGCGTCGCGGCCGGCATGGCAACCCAGGCCATCGGTCTGCGCAGCCTCGGCGTTCACGCCAGCAACCGGAGCGATCGGGATCACCCGCTGCGCTGCCGGTTCCGAAGAAAAAGCGCGGCCGGCCGCTGTCGAGGCATCAGCGCCTTCGACCGCAGCAGTTCCAGCCGCGTCGTACACGACCTCGCCCCCCAGGTGAGGGGAATCAGGAGAGGAGGAGGCGATGCGTGCACTCATGGTCGGCTCATCGGGGGAAGCTGACCGTCAAACGGTGTCGTAGACCACTTCGAGCGATTTCTTCTCGAGTGTCTGGCGACCCAGCATGTCGAAGTCGGTGGCAGGCTGCAGCACGACGTCGCGGCCCACCGTATCGCCAGAGAACAGCCCGAGCAGGCCGTCCTGCGTGAGCGGACGCGGGCGTACCGGCGGCGCCTCGCCGACGGCGGTGGCAAGCTGAGCGAACAGCGGGCCCCAGGTGCCTTCGGGCCGGCCGATGATTTCGTAGCTGGCGCTCTTGCGGCGGATCTCTTCGTTCGCAGGAATCGCAGCCAGCACCGGGATGCCCGCAGCCGCTGCGAAGGCCTGCGCCTCGCCTGTGCCGTCATCCTTGTTGATGACCAGGCCCGCCACGCCGACGTTGCCGCCGAGCTTGCGGAAATACTCGACCGCGCTGCAGACGTTGTTGGCCACGTACAGCGACTGCAGGTCGTTGCTGCCGACCACGATCACCTTCTGGCACATGTCGCGCGCAATCGGCAGACCGAATCCACCGCACACCACATCGCCCAAAAAGTCGAGCAGCACGTAGTCGAAACCCCAATCGTGAAACCCGAGCTTCTCGAGGGTTTCGAATCCATGGATGATCCCGCGGCCGCCGCAGCCCCGGCCGACCTCGGGGCCACCCAGCTCCATCGCGAACACCCCATCCCGCTTGAAACAGACATCTCCGATGCTGACCGCCTGGCCGGCCAGCTTGAGCCGGGAGGAGGTCTCGATGATGGTTGGGCACGCCTTGCCACCAAACAGCAAGCTGGTGGTGTCGCTTTTGGGATCGCATCCGATCAGCAGCACCTTCTTGCCCTGTTGGGCCATCATGTAACTCAGGTTGGCCAGCGTGAAGCTCTTGCCGATGCCACCCTTGCCATAAATGGCGATGATCTGGGTTTCCTTGGTCGCAGCGCCCGTTGCCGGCGGACTGGGCGGCTCGGCAGCCTCCTGGCGCAGCCGTTCGACAAAACGCAGGGGTTGGGCTGATTCGCCACCGGAACTGTTCATGCTGAGGCACTCCAATCCAGAACCATCTTGAGACAGCTGGCATCACCAAAAGCCGTCTGGTAGGCATCCCGTGCCCGGCTCACCGGCTCGCGGTGTGTCAAGAGCCCCTGCAAGGACAGGCGGCCACTGTGTACGAGTTCATGCACAGCCAGCAAATCGGGGCGTTTCCACTCGGCTGCCGTCCGGATTTGCGCCTCGCGCATGAAGGCCGGTGCGTAGGCAAATCGGAGGTCGCGCTTGTAGAACCCCGCCAGAACGATCTCTCCCCCGGGGGCCAACCTCTGAATCAGCGTGTCGAGCAAATCGGCATCGCCACTGACCTCATAGATCGTCTGGTAATCCTTGCGTTGATCCTCGTCCGGGTGCAGCACCGGATAGTCCAGGCCGCCTTCCCGGCGCACCGGCTGCGTTTCCCACACCGTCGGCGCCGGTCCACCTGCAGCAACCGTCATGCGAGCCAGGAGACGGCCCATCACGCCATGGCCCACAATCAACTCGGGCATGCGGATGGAATCTCGCCGCCCGCCGCCTGCGACAGCATGGTAGGCGGTTGCAGCGAGTGCCAGCAGCACCGCGTTCGCACCCAGGCCATCGTCCACCGGCACCACCCGATCCTGCGCAACCACCAGATCCGAAGCGGCTCCGCCGAACAGGCTGCGCACGTTTTTCAGGCAACTGGCCCCGGGCACGAAGACCCGCTGACCAGGCCGCAAGGCTCCAGGCCCCTCGGCACGGATGACGCGACCTACCGTCTCATACCCTGGAACCAGGGGATACCCCATACCCGGAAACGCCGGCATGCTGCCATCCCACAGCAAACGCTCCGTACCCGTGCTGATGCCGCTGAATTCAACCTGCACCTGGATCTGCCCTGCCATCAGGTCCTGGATTTCGAGCGACTGCAGCGACAGCTGACGCGGCTGGTCGAACACGATGGCAGTTGATCTCATGAATTCATTCTATGTTGACACTTTGTGATGTCAATTAGAACTTACATTATTCGCTCAAGACGAGGGTAAACCCTGATTTTTCCGGGCAACGAGCAGGCGGGTGTGGATGGGCATGCCGTTCGGCAGGAGTTCCACATGGCCAAACCCACTGCCCCGCAGCATCGCGGACAGGCGATCCGGCGTTCTCAGTTCGCCCGCACCCATGGCCAACAGGTAGCAGTGAAAGTAGGCATCCACGGAGGCGCGATTCGGCTCAGGCTGGGCCATCGGTTCGGCCAGCAGCAGGGTGCCCCCCACCGGCAAGGCCTGGTGGATGCGATGGAACAATCCCTGAACCACCCGATCCGGGTGATCGTGCGCGACCCGGACCAGGGTGATGAGATCGGCGCCTTTCGGCAAGGCATCCTCGATGAAGCTGCCCGGGTGGTAGGTGCACCGAGATTCAAGGCCCAAGGCGGCATGTCGCCCCCGGGCAATGTCGAGTACTGGCGGCAGGTCGACCAGTTGGAATCGCAGGGCCGGCTCACGCTGCGCCAGTTCAGCCACCCAGCGACCCTGGCCAGATCCGACATCCAGCACGCACCGGTGCGAGGAAAAGTCGTAGCTGCGAAGAATTTCCGCCGTGACAAAGTTCTGACTGCCCGCCATCAGAGCGGAATAACGGGCCACCCGGTCCACATGCGACGCACCACCCGGTGCTGCCGGCGTATCGGTATGCGCATAGGGCCAGTAGTTCGCCATGCCACCCTGCCAGGCGTTGGACAGAAAAGCCACGGGATCTGCCATGTCCTGATACAGCAGATGGTTGTGCTCGATCATGGCCCGCAGGCCCTCATGCGTTGCCACGGGAACACCCAGGGGACCCAGACCAAAGCGGTGTCCGCTGCGGTGTTCCAGCAGGCCGATGGCCTGGGCCGACAGGAGCAGCCGGTGCAGAGGGGCTGCCGGCAAGCCGGTCCGGGCCGCCAATTCCTCAAGCCGCGCCGGACCGCCGGCCAATATGGCAAACAGGTCCAGGCGCACACAGGCCAACAGCACCTGGGCATGGACAAACCCGCCCATCACATCCATGAGCTGACGGGTTCTTCGACGGACCAGCCAACGTGTCAGCGGATGGGCCACTGCCCACCCCTGAACGGCTGGATCGAGCAGCCACCGCTGGAAGCGATCGCGCCAACCGTCGCGCGTCGCTCTAGACTCGCCTGCCGGGGGGCTCAATTCGAGGTCGTGTGTCGCACCACCTGGACCCGGGGAACTCACACCGTTGCCCGCTGGCTGGCCACAGAAACCGGATGGGGGTGGTACTGCGCGCACGTCTTGCTCGGAACCAGACGCTCGGACTCATGCCAGACCAACTGCTGCAGCATGCCGCGGCAGGAGCAGACCGGCACGCTGGCAACCGCGGCCTCGATCAGTGACTCGAACGACGCAATCGCGCCGGTCAGCCCCAGCGCGCTGGCGGAACTGGGCCGGGCATGCAGGGCGTCCTGCCCCGCCGGCTTGCCCAGGGCTTCCGTCTGTCCGAGCACATCCCGTATGTCGTCGGCCACCTGGTAGGCTTCGCCGAGACTGGCGCCCAGTGCCACCCAGGGTTTGGGATCGGACCCGCAGGCCAGGGCGCCAGCCTGCGTCGCCGTCACAAACAAGGAGCCGGTCTTGGCGCGCTGATAGGTGCCGAGATCGGCCGAGGGCTCGCATTCCAGGGCCTGGCCGGCGACGATACCGACGGGCAAACCCACGCCAGACCCCAGATTGCGCATGAGCTCCACCAGCCGCTGAGGCTGGGTAGTCCGGGCGTTCAACAGCACCTGGAAAGCCATCACGATCAACGCGTCGCCCGCCAGCAGGGCCAATGGTTCTCCAAACAGCTTGTGTGTGCTGGGGCGACCCCGCCGCAAATCGGCGTTGTCGAAGGCGGGCAGATCGTCGTGCACCAGCGAGGCACAGTGCATCAGCTCAATGGCGCAGGCTGCCGCGTCCGTCAGCTCCGGCTGATCATCGCCACAGGCCATGGCCACCGCCACGGCCAGTTGGGGCCGGATCCGGGCCCCGCCCGAAAACACGGCGTGCCGCATCGCGGAAACCAGTTTGGGGGCAACCGAATCGCTGGCAACCCGGTCGAAATGAAACTGCAGGGCCTGTTCAACCCGAGCCAAGAGACGCATGAAGACCTCGCCGAATGTCGATCACGTAAACATTCACGAGTGTCAATATATCTAGTCGATCTGAAATGTCAATTGAAATTTACACTTAGAAAAGGCGCCCTCCACCGAGCCCCGCCCTGTGCGGTACGCCGCCTTCAGTAGCCGCCGGGCAGCAGATCACCGCCCGGCTGCAAGGCCACGGCACAGTACTTGAATTCGGGAATCTTCCCGACCGGGTCCAGTGCCGGATTGGTCAGGATGTTGGCAGCCGCCTCGTAGTAGGCAAAAGGAATGAACACGGCCCCGCGAGGGGTGCCGTCGTCGCGGCGTACCCGGATCACCACCTGTCCACGCCGCGAACGCACCGTGATGGCATCCCCCGGATTCACGCCGAGTGCCTGCAGGTCCTCGCCGCACAGCGACGCGGTCGGAAAAGGCTCCAGAGCGTCCAGCACCTCTGCACGCCGGGTCATGCTCCCGGTGTGCCAGTGTTCCAGCTGGCGACCGGTGATGAGCACATAAGGATAGTCGGCGTCGGGGCGTTCGTGCGCCGGGATGATGTCGGCCGGCACCAGGTGCACCTGCCCGTCGTTGGTCGCGAAGGTTTCGACAAACAAGGTGGGGGACCCGGGTTCGTCCTCGCTCAGGCAGGGGTAGGTCACGCTGGACTCACGCTGCAGGCGCTGCCAGCTGATGCCGGCAATGACGCCGTGCATGGCCTGCCGCATTTCCTCATACACCTCTGCCACACCCGCATGCTCCCCCTGGTAGCCGAAGGCCAAGGGCCGACCGGAGCCAGCAACCCCCGTCGGACCGGCTGCTCCGATCCGTCGCGCCAGCTCCTGGATGATCCACAAATCCGGTCTCGCCTGGCCAGGCGGCTGCAAGGCCTGCCGACCCAGCTGCACCATGCGGTCGGTGTTGCTGACGGTTCCTGTCTTCTCCGGCCAGGCCGTGGCTGGCAACACCACATCGGCCAGCCAGGCCGTCTCGGTCATGAAGATGTCCTGCACCACGAGATGCTCCAGGCTGGCCAGGGCATGCCGCGCGTGGTTCAGGTCCGGATCGCTCATGGCGGGGTTCTCACCCATCACGTACATCCCGCGCACCTTGTGCGGATCCTCATCCGGCGCCAACGCCTTGTTCATGATTTCCACGACCGTGTAACCCGGCTGACCGTCCAGCGATTGGCCCCAGAACGATTCGAACCACTCCCGGGCACCGGGTTGACTGACCCGTTGGTAGTTCGGGAACATCATGGGGATCAACCCCGCGTCGCTCGCGCCCTGCACATTGTTCTGTCCGCGCAGCGGATGCAATCCGGAACCTGGCTTTCCGATCTGACCGGTCACGCTCACCAGGGCAATCAGGCAGCGGGCGTTGTCGGTGCCATGGACATGCTGGCTCACCCCCATGCCCCACAGGATCATCGCACCCTTGGCTCGGGCAAAGGCTCGCGCCACCTCGCGCAGCGTCCCGGCCGGTATGCCGCAGATCGGCGCCATCGCCTCGGGGCTGTAGCCTTTGACGTTCGCCCGCAAGGCCTCGTAGTTGCGGGTCCGATGCGTGATGAATTCCTGATCGGCCAGGCCCTCCTCGATCACCGTGTGGATCATGGCGTTCAGCATGGCCACATCGGTATCCGGCTTGAACTGCAGAACCCGCCAGGCATGCCGTCCGATGTCGGTGACCCGGGGATCTGCCAGCACGATCCGAGTCCCACGGCGGGCAGCATTCTTCATCCACGTTGCAGCCACCGGATGGTTGGTCGTGGGATTGGAGCCGATCACCAGGATCAGCTCGGCATGTTCCACATCGTTGACCTGGTTGCTGACGGCGCCGGAGCCGACCCCCTCCAGCAAGGCCGCCACGCTGGAGGCGTGGCACAGCCGGGTGCAATGGTCCACGTTGTTGGACCCGAAACCGGTGCGCACCAGCTTCTGGAACAGGTAGGCCTCCTCGTTGCTGCCCTTGGCGGAACCAAAACCGGCCAACGCCTTGACGCCGTGCGCATCCCGCAGACGTTTGAGTTGCCCCCCCGCCAGATCCAGGGCTTCCTCCCAGCTGGCTTCCCGGAAAACAGCGGTCCAGTCCGTGGTATCGCGGTTGAGCCGCAGCAGAGATTCGGGATCCTTGGGTGCATCGTCACGCCGGATCAGGGGCACGGTCAGGCGTTGCGGGCTGTGGGCGTAGTCAAAGCCGAATCGCCCCTTCACGCACAAACGGTTGTGGTTGGCCGGCCCGTCCCGCCCATCGACGCTGACAATGCGGTTGTCCTTCACGTTGTAGGTGAGCAGACAGCCCACACCGCAGAACGGACAGACCGAGTCCACCCGCTGGTCGACTTCACGCGAGCCCACCTGGGTCTTGGGGCTGAGAGCCCCAGTCGGACAGGCCTGCACGCACTCGCCACAGGCCACGCAGGTGCTGGCACCCATGGGGTCACCGAGGTCGAAAACGATCTCGCTGTGGGCTCCACGCCGGGCGTAGCCGATCACATCGTTGACCTGCTCCTCGCGACAGGCGCGAACGCAGCGCGTGCATTGGATGCAGGCGTCCAATTGAATGGCCATGGCAGGGTGCGACAAATCGGCAGCAGGCTGCTCGCGCCTGAGCGCCGCAAGCGGCGGTCGCACCTGCACGCCCAGCCGGCGCGCCCAGACACTGAGTTCGCCGTGCGGCATGGACGGATCCCCATCCTCCCATTTGTAGCCGGTGTCCGGCATGTCGGACAGCAGCATCTCCAGGACCATCTCCTGACTTTTCCGCACCCGGGGGGTATCGGTGTCCACGGTCATGCCCGGAACCACGGCACGGCAGCAACTCGGGGCCAACGTTCGCTCACCCTGAACCTCGACCACGCAGGCTCGGCAATTGCCGTCGGCGCGGTAACCGTCCTTGAAACAGAGATGCGGGATTTCGATGCCGTGACGCCGGGCAGCCTGAAGTATGGTTTCACCGTCCTTCGCCTGAACAGGCTGCCGGTTCAATGTAAAGCCGACCGCCGCAGGCGCCAGCTGGTTCTGGGTTGTGGGGGCGTTCATCGATCGGCTCCAATTTCATGGGCGAAATAGGTCTGCACACAGCGCATCGGATTCGGCGCGGCCTGACCGAGGCCGCAGATCGAAGCGTCCACCATCACCGCTTCAAGATCGGCCAGGGTGTCGCGATCCCAGACCGGCGCCTCCATCAGCCGAGCCGCTTTGGCCGTGCCCACCCGGCACGGCGTGCACTGACCGCAGCTTTCGTGCTCGAAGAAACGCATCATGTTGAGGGCAGCGTCCCGCGCCCGGTCGTGCTGGCTGAGCACGATCACGGCCGCCGATCCGATAAAGCAGCCATACGGCTGCAAGGTATCGAAATCAAGCGGCACCTGGTTCAGCCGGGCGGGCAGGATTCCGCCTGAGGCTCCACCTGGCAGGTAGGCGTAGAGCTGGTGCCCGTCCAGCATGCCGCCGCAGTACTCATCGATCAGTTCCTGGACGCTGATGCCCGCAGGCGCCAGCTTGACGCCCGGCGCCTTGACCCGGCCGCTGACGCTGAAGCTGCGCAGCCCCTTGCGCCCCTGGCGGCCGAAACCACTGAACCACTCCGGGCCGCGCTGCACGATGTCGCGCACCCAGTACAAGGTCTCGAAGTTGTGCTCCAGCGTGGGCCGTCCGAACAGCCCCACCTGCGCGATGTAGGGCGGCCGCATGCGCGGCTCGCCACGCCGACCCTCCAGGCTTTCGATCATGGCCGACTCTTCGCCGCAGATGTAGGCGCCCGCACCCCGACGCAACTCGATCGCGGGAAGCGGGCAAGGCGGATCGGCCCTGAGCAGGGCCAGCTCCCGTGTCAGCAATTCCCGACAACCGTGGTACTCGTCCCGCAGGTAGATGTAACAGGTCTCGGTGCCGACCACCTGTGCGGCGATCAGCAAACCCTCCAGGAAACGATGGGGATCGCGTTCCAGGTAGGTGCGATCCTTGAAGGTTCCGGGCTCGCCTTCGTCGATGTTGACCGCCATCAGCCTGGGAGCGGGCTGCTCGCGCACGATGCGCCACTTGCGCCCGGCAGGGAACCCTGCGCCGCCCAGACCCCGCAGGCCCGAGGCCTCCATCGCCTGCAACACCGCCTGAGGGTCCTGCTCCCCCAGCACCAGTGCCGCGGCCAGCGCATAGCCGCCGCGCGCGCGGTAGGCTGCATAGCCGGTGTAGGCGGGTCCCGCCGGCACCGCAGCCAAGGGAGGCGAAACGCAGGCCTCGGCCAGGGCAGCCGCATCGAAGTGCGCCGTATCCGGGCCGACGGGGTGGTGGTGGTGACCACCCAGGACCGCCTGCTGCACCGCATCCAGCGTGGCCATGGGCAGGGCGTTCTGGTGCACGGCGGCGACCGGCGCCTGCTCGCACCGCCCCAGGCAGGGAGCCGGCACGACCCGCACGTCCGGGCCGAGCAGGCCCGGCAAGCGATCCAGCAGCGCCTGCGCGCCCCCCAGTTCGCAGCTCAGCCCGTCACAGACCCGGACGGTCAGGGCGGGCGCCACCGCACCGTCACGCAGCACTTCGAAGTGGTGATAGAAAGTCGCCACTTCAAACACCTCGGCCATGGGCAGGTTCATCTCCCGCGCCAGGGCCGTGAGATGCCGCTCATGCAGGCCCCGGTAGCGGTCATTGATCCGGTGCAGGTGCTCAATCAGCAGATCACGGCGATGGGGCGGCAGCCCCAGCAGGGCCCGCACCTCCTGAACCGCAGACTCTTCGGGTTGTCGACCCTTGAGCTGACTGCGGGCTCGCAAGCGCTGCCGCATCGCATCCGCGGTTGCCAGCAAGGCAGTGCTGGTCGATGGTGATTGAGTACCCTGAGTCATGAACGTCCGTCCTTCCGAATCATCCCGGCAGCAACCTGACGCGGGTTTGCATCAGGATCATGCCGTCAGGCGACATCGAGCCGCGCGCTTTCCCTCAGCCGCCCAGCCGTAACGCCTCATCGCGGTGCAGTATCTCCC
>VERU01000504.1 GCA_018882485.1 Rhodoferax sp.
TCCCGTCGCGCGTCGTGTCCTTCTGCGGCGGGTAGAAGTCCTTGATGACCTTGAAGACGTAGGGAAAGGACGGCAGGTCGAACACCAGCATCACCATGCCCTTGATGCCCGGGGCGATGCGGAACGCGTCGCTGGAGTGGCGCAGGTGGTACAGAAAATCGCGGTAGAACAGGGTCTTGCCCTGCTTGGCCAGACCCAGCGCGTTGTAGATCTCGTTGCGCGGCTTGCGCGGCATCATGCTGCGCAAAAACTGCACATAGGCCGAGGGCACCTCCATGTCCACCATGAAATAGGCGCGCGCAAAGCTGAACAGCATCAGCAGGTCGTCCTCACCGAACAGGGCGGCGTCGATGGCCAGCGCCTGCCCGGGGCGGATGTGCAGGATGGGCAGGGCGAACGGAATTTCAGAGAAGCCGTTGATCAGCTTGCCCACCACGTAGGCACCCTTGTTTCGAAAGAACAGGCTGGTGAGCACCTGGATCTGGAAATTGGCCCGCAGCTTGGCCACGCCCAGCATGCGCTCCATGGCCTGCGCCACCAAACCGGCGTCGCGCGCCAGGTCGGCAAAGGGCAGTCGCAAGCCGAAATCTGCCACCATGCGCTGGATCACGGGGGCCAGCTCGGCATCGGATGGGTAATAGGCGCGGTAGGTCGGGCGCGCTTCGGGCTCGTCGTTTTCGATGTATTCGGTGCTGACCGTAGGCCGCACGAAGATGAAGTCGTTGTGAAAGTGGGTGCGGTGCAGGATCTTGGTGGTGACCGAATTGAAGAAGGTCTCGGCCAGCTCGGGCTGGTGGTGGTTCACCAGCAGCCCGATGTAGTGCAGCTTGACCTGCTGCCAGATGTCCATGGGCTGCTCGCCGGCCTTGTACTCGCGCTCCAGACGCAGGGTGGCTTCGCGCACCCGCAAGTCGTAGAACTCGATGCGCTCGCGCTGCGCCCGCTGCTGACCGTGCCAGTCCGCCGTTTCGAACCGGTGCTTGGCGCGGGCCGACTCGGTACGGAACAGCCGGTAATGGCGGTTGAAACCATCCATCATCGCCTTGGCGATGGCATAGGCCACAGTGGAATCCAGTCGCTTGGGAAACATGGTGCGGCGCTCTTGGGAATCAGGCCGGGCTGGCAACGGCCGCCCGGGGGTAGCGCTTGAGGGCGCTGCGGAACACATCGACCACTTCACCGGGGCCGCGCATGCTCACGCCCAGGTCCTTCACCAGGCCATCCCTGAGTCCGTAGCACCAGCCGTGCACGGTGACTGGCTGACCGCGCCGCCAGGCGTCCTGCATCACGTTGGACAGTGCCACATTGCCCACCTGCTCGATCACGTTCATCTCGCACAGCACATCCTCCTGTTCCGCCGGACTCAGATGATCGATGCGCCGACGGTGCCGCAGCTTGACATCGTGCACATGACGCAGCCAGTTGTCGGCCAGGCCCACGCGCAGGCCCCGCAGCGTGGCCAGCACGCCGCCACAGCCGTAGTGCCCGACCACCATGATGTGCTCGACCTTCAGGTGGTCCACCGCAAACTGGATCACCGACAGCGCGTTGAGGTCCGAATGCACCACCACGTTGGCCACGTTGCGGTGGACAAACACCTCGCCCGGGTCGAGTCCGGTGATCTCGTTGGCCGGCACCCGGCTGTCGGAGCAGCCGATCCACAGGTACCTGGGACTCTGCTGGCGCGCCAACTGGCTGAAGAAGCCGGGGCGCTGCTGCTCCATGCGGGCAGCCCAGACGCGGTTGTTGTCCAGCAGATGCTGCAGGCCGCTGCTCATGCGTCACCGCCTGCGGGGGTTGCACACCCGGTGTTCACATCGTCTCCGAGAACAGTTCGCGCCCGATCAGCATGCGGCGGATCTCGCTGGTGCCGGCCCCGATCTCGTACAGCTTGGCGTCGCGCCAGAATCGACCCAGGGGGTAATCGTTGATGTAGCCGTTGCCGCCGAAGATCTGGATGCCCTCGCCCGCCATCCAGGTGGCCTTCTCGGCGCACCAGAGGATCACCGAGGCGCAGTCCTTGCGCACCTGGCGCACATGGCCGGGCCCCAGGGCGTCCAGGTTCTTGGCCACGGTGTAGGCAAAAGCCCGCGCCGCCTGCAGCACGGTGTACATGTCGGCCACCTTGCCCTGGATGAGCTGGAATTCGCCGATGCTCTGGCCGAACTGCCGGCGTTCGTGGATGTAGGGCAGCACCTGGTCCATCACCGCCTGCATGATGCCCAGCGGGCCGCCCGTCAGCACGGCGCGCTCGTAATCCAGACCGCTCATCAGCACCCGGGCGCCCTGGTTGAGGCCGCCCAGGATGTTCTCGGCCGGCACCTCCACGTCCCGGAACACCAGTTCGCCCGTGTGGCTGCCGCGCATGCCCAGCTTGTCGAGCTTCTGAGCCACCGAGAAGCCCGGCATGCCCTTTTCGACCAGGAAGGCCGTGACGCCGCGGGCTCCCAGTTCAGGCTCGCTTTTGGCGTACACCACCAGGGTGTCGGCGTCCGGTCCGTTGGTGATCCACATCTTGCT
>VERU01000505.1 GCA_018882485.1 Rhodoferax sp.
GCACCGGCCTCACTGGCGGCTGCTCTGGTACAGGAAGTGGCCGAATGCCTGGCTGGCTTGGTGTATGTGAATGCCATTCAGCCCAAGGCGCCTGCGATTTTTGGTACCTGGTGCTTTGTATCGGACCTGCGAACCGGCGCCATGTCGGGTGGCAGCCCCGAACAGGCTCTGCTGTCGGCCGCCAGCGCCCAGTTGTCGCGTTTCTACGACCTGACGGGTGGTACGGCCTCGGGCATGAGCGATTCCAAGTTGCCCGATGGGCAGGCAGGGTTCGAGAAGGCTTACAACCATGCGCTGGTGGGCAACAGCGGTGCCAACCTGATTTACGAATCCGCTGGAATGCTGGCCAGCTTGCTGGGGTTTTCGCTGGAGAGCTTGCTGATCGACAACGACATCATCGGAGCGGTTCAGCGCACCATACGCGGCATCGAGGTGACGGACGAATCCATCTCGCTCGACACCATGCGGCAGGTTTGCCTGGAAGGGCCTGGCCATTACCTCGGTGCGGAGCAGACGCTCAAGCTGATGCAGCGTGACTACCTGTATCCCCAGATTGCAGACCGCTCCAGCCCCAACCAGTGGGCAGAGCAGGGACGGCAGACCCTGGTTGATCGGGCATCCCGAAAGCTATCGGGCATCTTGGCCTCACACTATCCCAGCCATATTCCCGCGGCGATCGACGACGCGATCCGTGCCCGGTTTCCGGTTCGACTGCCCCAGGAATTCATGCGGCCCGCGAGCCGCTGAGCCGGCGACGCGGCCACGATTGCAGTAATAGCCGGATAGTTTGCTACTAATTATGTAGCAAACTATCCTTTATTTATAAGGGCTAGAGGTCAATTTAGCCTAAAACCGTTCGGTGACTGCACTTCAGAAATAGCCGATAGGGTGCTGCGCCATGCTCAGGTGCAGGGCTTTTTCTTCGTAGGGATGGGCCAGGGCAACCGCTTCATCCAGTTCGATGCCCAGCCCGGGCGCCTTGCTGGGAATGACGTAGCCTTCCTCCCAGGTGATGGGCGTCTTGAGCAACTGGGCGTGGAATCCGCCGAACTGCTGGATGCTTTCCAGAATGAGGAAATTCGGGATGCAGGCAGCCAGGTGGATGTTGGCAGCGGCTTCAACCGGACCACAATACAGGTGCGGGGCGACTTGGGCGTAGTGTGCCTCGGCCATACCGGCGATCTTCTTGCATTCCAGAATGCCACCAACCCGCCCCAAAGCCGGTTGCAGGATGCTCGCGGCACCCGTCTCCAGGACGCGGGCGAATTCATACTTCGTGCACAGTCGCTCACCCGTGGCGATGGGAATGCTGGTGTGGCGGGCCACTTCGGCCATCATTTCGGGCCGCTCGGGTGGCGTCGGTTCCTCGAACCAGAGAGGATCGTAGGGCTCGATCCGACGCGCCAGCCGCTTCGCACCCGACACCGTGTACTGCCCATGGGTACCGAACAGCAGGTCGGCCTTGTCGCCGACGGCTTCGCGGATAAGCCGGCAGAAACGCTCCGACATGTCCATGCGCTCCAGCGTGGGCTGCCTCGGATCGAACACCGAGTACCCGCCAACGGGGTCGAACTTGATGGCGGTGAACCCTTGTTTCACGTATTCGGCTGCCCGCTCTGCCGACCGGACGGGGTCGCCGTAGAACGAGTCGTCTTCCGTGTCGTTGGGGTAGAGGTAGGTGTAACTGCGCAGGCGGGGGTTGACCAGCCCACCCAGCAGGCTGTAGACCGGCCGGTCCAGCGCCTTGCCGGTGATATCCCAACAGGCCATCTCAAGGGCGCTGAGCACGCCCATCAGTGAAATATCGGGACGCAGGGAAAACCCCTCTCCATAGGCACGGCGCCACAGCGTTTCGACCTGCATGGGATCTTCGCCAGCAAACACCCGTTCGAACAGGTCGGTGGCCATGGCCGCAATGATGTGGGGGCTGAAGGTGGCGGCGTAGGCCTCGCCGATGCCCTCGATGCCGCAGGCCGTGCGGATCTTGACGAAAACGAAATACTTGCCGCCGAATCCTGGCGGTGGATTGCCGACGACGAATGTCTTGATGGATTCCAGTTTCACGGAATGGGCTCCTCAGTAAAGAAATCTCAGTTTTGCAGTGCGCGCAGGACGGCTTTTGCCCCTCGATGAGCGACCATGGTGGTGGGTGCGTGGGTGTTGCCGGAGGTGACATTGGGAAACACCGATGCGTCGATGACGTACAGGGCGTCCACGCCATGGACCTTCAGGTCCGGTCCGACGACGCTCGTGTTCGCATCGCGTCCCATCATGCAGGTGCCCACCGGGTGGTAGCAGGTGCTGGCCCGGGACCGGAAGTCGCTGACCATGCCATCGTCGTCCAGGGTCGCGAGCGAGGGCTCCACCGGTCGGACGATCAGGTCACGAAAGGCGGGCGTGCTCTCGAGCTGGCGGATCAGACGGGCTCCACGCAAAGCCGTTTGGACATCGTCGTCATGGTCCAGGTAAAGGGGTTGGATCCGCGGGGGGATCGATGCATCGGGGTTGTCGATGTCGATG
>VERU01000506.1 GCA_018882485.1 Rhodoferax sp.
TCGCGCCGTCCGCGGGTCTATTTCGAGGAATGGGACGAGCCGCCGATCAGCGCGATCCGCTGGGTGTCGGAGCTGCTGTCGGTCGCCGGTGGCAACGACTGCTTTGCCGAGCTGGCGGTCCAGCCGCTGGGCAAGAACCGCATCATTGCCGACCCGGCCGAAATCGTGCGACGCAACCCTGACATCATCATCGGTTCCTGGTGCGGCAAAAAATTCCGGCCGGAGAAGGTGGCCGCGCGACCGGGCTGGACCGACGTGAATGCGGTCCGGCACGGCCAGTTGTTCGAGATCAAGTCGGCCGACATCCTGCAGCCCGGTCCGGCGGCACTGACCGATGGCGTGGCGGCCATGCACCGCATCATCCTGCAATGGAGTCGGCAGCATGCCTGAGGCCCGACCGTGCCCTGCCGATGCGTGGATGCAAAGGGTGCACCGGTGATGCGTGTCTGGCCTGCCCTCCGTCGCCTCTGGGTGCTGGTCTGGCTTGGGGCGGTGTCGGTGCATACGGCGCGGGCCCTGCAGGTCACGGACGACCGGGGTGTGACGCTGAACTTTGTGCAGGCGCCGCAGCGCATTGTCAGCCTGCTGCCGTCCTTGGCCGAAACCGTGTGTGCGCTGGGCCGCTGCGCCCGCCTGGTGGGCGTGGACCGCTACTCGAACTACCCAGCCAGTTTGCGTCAGCTGCCGCAGGTGGGCGGCGGGCTGGACCCGAACATCGAGGCCATCCTGGCTCTGAGGCCCGATGTGGTGCTGATGGCCAAATCCGCACGGGGCGGCGAGCGGCTGGAGGCGCTGGGCCTGCGGGTGGTGGCGCTGGAGCCAAAAACCCATGCCGATGTGCAGCGCGTGGTGCTCACGCTGGGCCAGCTGCTGGCCGTGCCCGACCCCACCAGCGTGTGGCGCGCCATCGATGCCGAGGTATCGGCGGCAGCCCGGTCGCTGCCGGCGCGTCTGCGCGACACCCGGGTGTATTTCGAGGTGAACCAGGGGCCCTACGCGGCCAGCGAGGCCTCGTTCATCGGTGAGACTCTGGCGCGCCTGGGCGTGAAAAACATCGTGCCGGGCCACCTCGGCCCCTTTCCCAAGCTCAACCCCGAGTATGTCGTTCGGGCGGATCCAACGTTGATCATGGTCGGCGAGGACGGTGCCGAAGGCCTGGCGCAACGGCCGGGCTGGCAGGGCATCCGTGCAGTGCGTGAGCGCCGGCTGTGCTTGTTTTCGGCCGAGCAGTCCGATGTGCTGGTGCGGCCCGGTCCAAGGATGGCCGAAGCCGCGCGCCTGATGGTCCAGTGCCTGACCGAGAAGGCCCTGCCCGTGGTCGTGCCCGGGCCCAGACCATGAGCCTGCGCCCACCCACCCTGGCACTGGCCTTGCTGCTGATCAGCCTGCTGCTGACGGCGCTGGGTGTGTGCGTGGGGAGCACCGGTTTCGAGAACCTGTTCGGGGCCCTGCTGGCACCGCAGGACCCCGGGCAAACCACCATGGCCCGGCAAATCGTGGTTGACATCCGCCTGCCTCGCACCTTGGGCGCCTGGGCAGCCGGTGCCCTGCTGGGGTTGGCTGGTGCGGTGGCGCAGGGCCTGTTTCGCAACCCGCTGGCCGATCCCTACCTGCTGGGCAGCGCATCGGGCGCCTCGCTGGGGGTGGCACTGGCGCTGGCGGTTCTGGGCGGCAACGCCGGCATGCTGGGTGCCGGCATGATGAACGGCGCAAACGGGTTGAGCGTGTTTTCCAGCAGCGTGTTGTCCGGGAACGTGCTGGTGCGCCTGGGCCTGACGGGCGCCGCGTTTGCCGGGGCGGTGCTGGCGGTGTTGCTGACGCTGGCGCTGTCACGCGGCGTGCAGCACACCCTGCGCCTGCTGCTGGCGGGCGTGGTGGTGGGGGTGGTGTTGGGCGCGCTGACGCAACTGGCGCTGCTGCTGTCGCCCGATTCACTGCAGGCGATGCAGGCCTACATGCTGGGCTCGACCAGCCTCGTGGGATGGACTGCGCTCCTGCTGATGACCTCGGTGTGGTGGCTGTGTGTGCTGGCGGCGTGGCTGCTGGGCCGGGTGCTGGACGGGCTGAGCCTGGGCGAGGCCACCGCGCACAGCCTGGGCCTGCCGGTGGCGCCGCTGCGCCTGGCGCTGGTGGCGGTGCTGGCGCTGGCCACCGGCACGGCGGTGGCGCAGACCGGGCTGATTGCCTTCGTCGGGCTGGCGGCCCCGCATCTGGTGCGCTCGGTGGCGCAGACCGCGCACGGACGGCTGATGTGGCTGGCCAGCCTGATGGGCGGTCTGCTGCTGATGGGCGCCGACATCCTGTCGCGTGGGGTGCTGGCGCCACAGGAACTGCCCGTGGGCGTGCTCACCGCGGTGCTGGGCGGTGGGTATCTGTTGTGGCTGATGCACCGCAGCCGCGCGGGTGGCAGGGGCCGATGACATGATCGATGATCCTGAAAACATAGCTATAGAAGCCCGTGGAATAAGGGCTGGGATCGGAAATGAACAGATATTGCAGGGCATCGATGTGACC
>VERU01000507.1 GCA_018882485.1 Rhodoferax sp.
CCAGGCTCAGGCCTGCCCGCCAGCCGCCCCAGGACACGTGCTGGGCCCAGGCCAGGGGAGCACACGTTCCAGCAGCGACCACCAGCATGGCCATGGTTGTTTTCTTCATCGAATTTTCCTCGGTAGGATGTATGAACAACCTGCTCGGTGCACGATGCGCGGGCATCTGGCAGCCGCCCAGGTTGATGCCGCAACCTGCGGCACCCGAGTCATTCTGAAAACGCCGGTCCGTCAGCCTCTGAGAAAGCGCAAGCGCTTTCGGACGTGTATCCGTCACGCAGGGTGGCTGTTGCGCCTGTGCGACAAAACGCCCTGGGCCGCCCGGTAGCCACTGGCCAGACAGGCCGTCAGCAAATACCCACCGGTGGGCGCCTCCCAGTCCAGCATTTCGCCGGCGAAAAAAAGACCCGGCCGGGTACGGCTCATCAGGCCATCGTCCAGGGATTCGAAACGCACGCCGCCGGCCGTGCTGATGGCCTCGTCCATGGGGCGCGCGGCATCCAGGGTCAGCGGCAAAGCCTTGATGGCGGATGCCAAGCGGTCGGAATCCCGCATCGCCTCGGGCCCCAGGTGCTCTTGCAGTAGGGCCAGCCGGATCCCATCCAGACCGAGTCGGCTCTTCAGATGGCTGGACAAGGATCGGGCTCCACGGGGATGCCGCACCTCGGCCAGCACACGCGGGGGTTCCAGGTCCGGGCGAAGGTCCAGGGTCACTGCCGCGCTGCCGATCGCCGCGATCCGATCGCGCAGGGGGGCGGACATCGCGTAGATCAGGCTGCCTTCGACGCCGTAGCGCGTCACCACAAACTCGCCCTTGCGTCGAACCATGCCCCCTTGGCCGTCCTCGAGCGTCACCACCACCGATTTGAGCGGCTGCCCTTCAAATCGGTCTCGAAAAAAATCGCTCCAGCCGCCGGCAACTTCGAAACCGCAATTCGCCGGTCGAAGCGGCACGACCTCGATCCCGCCCGCTACCAGAAGCGGGACCCAGGCACCATCCGAACCCAGCCGGGACCAACTGGCACCGCCCAAGGCCATCACCACCCGGTCGGCCCGGTACGCGACAGGGCCGACCGGCGTGTCAAAGTGGCACAGGAAGGCTGAGCCGTCTGCGCCGAAACCCACCCAGCGGTGTCGCGTGTGGAACCGCACAGGCACACCGGCCACGGGATGCCGCAGGCGGTGCAGCCACGCACGCAGCAGCGGTGCGGACTTCATGTCCTGAGGGAACACCCGGCCGGAGCTGCCCACAAAGGTCGGACTGCCCAAACCTGCTGCCCATTCGCGCACCTCGGCTGCGCCGAAGGCCTGCAACATCGACTCCAGCTGAGGGCGGCGATGCCCGTAACGCGGTACAAAGTCTGCAAAGGGCTCACTGTGGGTGAGGTTCAGGCCACCTTTGCCCGCCAGCAAAAACTTGCGCCCCACCGAGGGCATGGCATCAAACAAATCCACGGACAGGCCGTGCTGCGAGAGCTGCTGGGCCGCCATCAGCCCGGCGGGTCCGCCGCCGATCACTGCCACGGCAACGTGGGCGCCGGCCGGGCTCTCAGTCGGCATCGCCGTCCTCCGGCAAAAGCATCAGCCGTCCCTGCCCGGTCAGGAAGGCGGCATGAACCACGGCCCCGGGTCGCGCCAGCCGCACGGCGGCACGGTAGTTGCGCAACTGGGCACGGCTGTCCGCCCGGTCTGCGGGCCGGGCGGCGGACTTGTGGTCCAGCACCCACCAGTGCCCCTCGTGACCCGGATCGCGGCGCTGTACCAACCGATCCAGCCGCAGCCACTGAGCACCGGAGCGCACCACCACTTCGTTGCCGGCCCAGGCCAGACACTCCGGATCCCAGGCCCATGCCCCCTCCCCTGTCAGAATGGCCCGCGCCATCTCCTGGGCGCTGCCCCGCTGGGCGGCATTCAGAGCAAATGCCTGTGCGGCCGCCCCAGCGGCCGCATCGGAGGTGCTGCCCCACTCCAGCAGGCGGTGCATGGCCTGACCCACGCGGGCCCAAACGTCCTCTGCCTCCGATTCAGACTGGGGCAACGGCTTCTGAGCCGATCCCGACGGGTCGGACACCAAAGGCGGACTCCCCGCAGCCCACCGTGGCAGCACCTGCAAGCAGGCAGGTCCGAACGGGTGGGATACCGGCTCCGAATCACCCCGGGCAAGATCCGGCGGCTGACCCTCAGACCTCACCGTGGTCTCACCCGCCCGCTCCGGCGCGATAGCCTGCAACCGGGCCCAGGGGCTGCGGGATGACGGGCTGTGCGGTTCGATGCTGGAAACGACCAGATTTTCAGCGGCGCGGGTCAAGGCGACGTAGATCGCGTTGATTTCCTCCCGTGCACGCTCGCCCCTCTCGGCCGCCAGCAGATCGACGCAACAGTCGGGCGGATGGGACTCGCTGGCCAGAAACACGAAGCGCCTCGGTACCGGCTGCGCTCCCGGCCAATCCAGCAGCACCGTCATGGTGTCGGCCTGCCGGTCACTGGCATCGCTGTCGAGCAGGATCACGG
>VERU01000508.1 GCA_018882485.1 Rhodoferax sp.
GGTGCCAGTGCCCGCAGCCCGCTGCCAGCGGTGCAGTTGTTCGGTGTGCGAACGCCAGGGCCCTACGCGGCCCTGATCGTGCTGGCCCTCTTCTGGTACGCCGCTTTGCGACTGTTCCTGACCCGCACCCTCACTGGCCTGGCCATCAGCGCGCTGTCCCAGGATCTGGAGGCGGCCTGCACTGCCGGCCTGCGTGTGCGCCGGCTGCAGTTGCTGTCGTTTGCCGTCAGCGGCCTGGTTGTGGGCAGCGCCGGATTCGTCGCGGCGCCACTGATGACAATTTCGGGCGATACGGGTGCGCGCTACGTGCTCAACGGCTTCGTGGCTGCAGTCATCGGCGGCATGGGCAACAATCTCGGTGCACTGGTGGGCGGCGCATTGGTTGGCATCGTCGCGATGCTGGCCACTTACCTGGTCGGTGGAGAATTCCAAGGCCTTGTGACGCTCCTGCTGCTGGTGGCGATGCTGGTCGTTCGCCCTGAAGGCATCTTCGGTCGCACCCGCGCGCGCCGCGTCTGATCCACTCCCCATCCCCATGAGTGCCTCCACCCCCCCCCCCTTCACGGCCGCCATTGAGCGCCTATCGGTCAACCGTGATACCCGCCAGTTGCTGGCCGCGTGCATCCTGGTGTTGGTCAGTGGCTGCCTGCCGGAGTGGCTGCGAGACGATTACTGGACACACAGTTTCCAACTCGTGAACCTGTTCATCGCAGTAGCCGTGTGTCAAAACCTGCTCATGCACGACGCCGGCCAGAGCTCGTTTGGCCAAGGTGCGATCTTCGGAGTGGCCGCCTATGGCGCGGCGATCGCCACCCATTCCGCCAGTCTTCACTATGGTGTGGGGGTGCTGATTGGCGTCGCCTGCGCGCTCATCGCGGGATTTCTGTACGCTTTGCCCGCGCTGCGGGTGCAAGGCTACTACCTGGGTTTTGTGACATTGAGTGCGGCCACCGTCTTCCCGGAGATGCTGGTGGCGCTGAACCAGTACACCAACGGCGTCAACGGCATCTCGATCAATTTCAACCGCTGGCACGATCGATCGCTGTTGGGACTTTCGCCGATCACCCTGCTCGTCACGGGGCTGGCCTGCGCGTCGCTGGCGGCGCATCTGCTGATCCGCCGCACGGCATTGGGCCGGCGCCTGCATGTGGCGGCGATCAGCCCGGAGGCTGCGCAGTCGCTGGGTGTATCGCCCGGCCTGATGCGATTCACCGCATTCCTGCTGGTATCGATCGGCACCGGTCTGGCGGGCACCCTGTACGCACCAGTCGTGGGTTTCATCAGCCCTGTGGCGTTTCACTTGGACACGTCGGTTCTGTTTTTCCTGGCGGTCATCGTTGGCGGACGCGGCCACATCATGGGACCGGTCGTGGGCGTGTGGGTTCTCTACCTGCTGCCCAACATCCTGCTGGCAGAACTGAACCAGTACCGGTTGCTGGCCTACGGTGTCGCGGCTCTGGTTTTCATGCTGGCCATGCCCGACGGCATCATCGGCACTTACGAGCGCTGGAGGCGCAAGCGGCACACATCGCAGCCGGAATTGCGCCTGGGTCTGGACGGCTTACTCGATATGGCCCGCATCCACCCCCGTCAGACGACGGGGCAACGGGATAACAGCTGGGCTGTCGAACTCAAGGGCGGCCGTAAGTCCTACGGCGCGGTCTCTGCGCTGGATGGCGTCGACTTCCGCGTGCGTCGCCACCAGATCCACGGCCTGGTGGGCGCCAACGGATCCGGGAAGACCACGCTGCTCAACGCGCTCAGCGGTTTCGCGCGCCTGGACGCCGGCAGCCTGCAGATTGCCGGCACCGAAGTCTCGCGGATGGCCGCGCATCGCATAGTCGGCCTGGGTCTGGGACGCACGTTCCAGCAGCCACGCGTCTTCGCGGCCATGAGTTTGTGGGAGAACGTACAAGTGGGGCTGGACGCGCATCGGGTCAATGCCGCCGGCTGGACGGGGGCAACGACCGCCTCGCTGAAGGAATCCCTGAGCGGGCGTAGTGTGGAACTGGTGCCGCACGGGCAGCGGCGATTGGTGGAACTGATGCGGGTGGTGCTCACCGGCGCCGATATTTTGCTACTGGACGAGCCGGCTGCCGGTCTTTCACCGCTGGAGCGTGAACAGTTCAAGTCCCTGCTGATACGCCTGCGCGACGAGTTGGGAACGACCATCGTGCTGGTGGAACATGACCTGGACCTGGTCTGGGGCATCGCCGACACCATCACCGTACTGGAAACCGGCAAGGTGGTGGCCAACGGCTCCAAAGCAGACATCGACAGCAACCCTGCCGTTCGCAGGCTATTCATTCAGCCCGGCCATGCTTGAAATCTCCTCCCTGCATTCTGGCTACGGCAGCGTGCCCGTGCTGCGTGATATCGACCTGACGCTGGCACCCGGCGAAATCCTGCTGATCGTCGGTGACAACGGCGCGGGTAAATCCACACTGCTGCGCACCATCGGAGGCCTGATCAAGCCTTACAGCGGTTCAATCCGGCTGGAAGGC
>VERU01000509.1 GCA_018882485.1 Rhodoferax sp.
AGCCGTGCCTGGATCGCGGCCGGCTCCCTGGGCACCCGTTCGGAGATCGCCGGCGAGCTGATCCATTGCGGCGGCACACCCGAGCAGAAGGCACAGTGGCTACCGAAGATTGCCAGCGGTGAAGTGCTCCCCACCGCGGTCTTCACCGAACCCGATACCGGGTCCGACCTGGGGTCGCTGCGGACGCGGGCGACACCTACCGCCAGCGGCTGGCGGATTGACGGCAACAAGACCTGGATCACGCATGGCTCCCGCAGCGACCTGATGACGCTGCTGGCGCGCACCGAGCCGGGAAGCAGCGACCACAACGGCTTGAGCATGATGCTGGCCCCCAAGCCGCGGGGCAGCAAGGAGCAGCCTTTTCCCGCCGCAGGCATGCGGGGCGGTGACATCCCGGTGCTTGGCTACCGGGGCATGCGGGAGTACGACATCGCCTTCGACGGCTTTGAAGTAGGTCCTGACGGCGTGCTGGGTGGTGTTCGGGGCATGGGCTTCCGGCAACTGATGCAGACTTTCGAGGGTGCCCGCATCCAGACGGCTGCGCGGGCGGTCGGCGTTGCATGGCGGGCCTTCGACCTGGCGTGGCGCTATGCCAATGACCGCAAGCAGTTCGGCTCGCCCATCATTGCGTTTCCGCGGGTGTCCGACAAGCTGGCAATGATGATTGCCGAGACCGTGCTGGTGCGGGAGTTGTCGCACTTCGCGGCGCAGGAGAAGGACAAGGGCATCCGCTGCGATGTCGAGGCGGGCATGGCCAAGCTGCTGGCCGCCCGCGTCGCCTGGAGCAACGCCGACAACGGGCTGCAGATCCATGGCGGCAATGGCTACGCGCTGGAGTTCGAGATCAGCCGTGTTCTGTGCGATGCACGCATCCTGAACATCTTTGAAGGCGCTGCGGAGATTCAGGCGCAGGTGATCGGTCGAGGTCTGTTGTCAGCGAGCCGCTGACGACACCCGCCATTCCGGCCAGAGCCGAAGTCAGCGTTTGCCCGCTGGCCGACGCGCCAGGCCCCCTCGTCGAATGGCGTAGACCGGGTCGTCCTGGTCTTTGGAGCCATAGCGAAACTTGTGGGTGTCCGCCAGGGCCTCGATCACCTCGTCCACGCGGTTCCAGTCGTCCGCAACGACCCGTTCACTGATGCGCCATTCACCATCGCGGCGGGTGAATCGGTCGACAAACCGGACCGCCCGGGTCCGGGTAAACGGCTTGTCATCTCGGCGGAATGCGCGGAACGCCAGCACATAGGATTCGGCGAAGGCGGTGTCCCCCTCGACCTCGACCCGGGCGTTGCCGAGAAAGTGCATCGCGGCATCGGGGCCCGGCTTCACCAGATCGAAGATGTGCTGGGCGGCGTCGGCACCCAGGACCTGCCAGTTGCCGTGGTCGTCCACCGCGTCGGCGTGGTAGCAGCTGGCAATCAGCGTCTTGTCGCAGCGGTCCACGCCGCGGCAGTACCGCAACAGGACATCGTGGATGTCACGCTCGTCCAGCAGGCGGCGCAAGCGCGCCTCGGTGTGTGCGTCCAGGGCCATCAGCGTTGTCCTCCTTGGGTCCAGACCAGCTTGTGCATCACCGTCGAAAAGTCCCGGACCAGCTCCAGGTGGCGCACGTTGTCGATGATGTCATCGACCACTGCGGCCGGTACCAGGCCATCCACAAAGCTGCGGAACTTGGCAGCGAGCTCGTCGGTGGTCATGAATGTGGCCGGATCTGTCGACGGCGTTCCCTTCGGGAAAAGCCGGTCACCGCTGAACACCTGACCCCGGGCCCGGATTTCGACACGGGAGGGGCGGCTCGATGGATTCTGTGCGTGTGCCTGGGCCGAATCCGGATGCACCTGCAGATGGACCTTGTTCATCAGCTGCATCACCGAGGGCGAGAACACCACTTCCGGATCCTGCCAGCGTGGGCCCGGTGGAATGCGATGGGCCGCTACGGCCAGTCCGTGCGCGAAGCTGAACTGGGCATCCTGCACGCCACGGATCTCCCGGAACACGAAGCTCGGAAGCACATAGGCCCAACCTTCGCCGTAGGCCGTGATCGCCTCGATCTCCTCGACGCGCACATCGTGGCGCTGGATCAGATCGATCAGGATATCGAGCGGCGCATGCATGACCCGGCAGTGCGGATAGGGCTTGTACAACTGGAAGTTCGGGAACCGCCAATCCTGTCCGAGATCCTTGACCAGTGTTTGCGGGTCCCACTTGCTGCTGCCGCTGAACCGGGCGTACCCGAACTCGGCGTCATCGAGCAACTGCAGGTCTCCAAGATGGCCTTGTGCACCCATTTCCGCGGCAGTCAGGGCCGCCTGCGCGAGAGCGCCCGCCAGCAGGTACTTGATGGTCGATGGTGGGGCGTGGCGCAGCCAGGCGCCGTGCGCGTTCACAGGCGAGATGGCACCGGCGACGCCGAGCGCATGGGCAATGGCCTGGGCATCCAGCCCCATCAATTTGGATGCCGAGGCCGTGGCGCCGAAGATGGTGCTGCTGTAGCC
>VERU01000510.1 GCA_018882485.1 Rhodoferax sp.
CGGTGGAACAGCACCCGGTTGTCGGTGATCATCTTCTCGGCGCGGTCGAACTGGCCGGCGCCGCGCTGCGGATAGCCGCAGCACAGGTAGCCGGGCGGCAACACCGTCTGCACCCCGGCGTGCCACAGCATGGCCTGGGTGGCCAGGCCCACCTGGCTGAACAGGCGCTCCGAACCGCAACCGGGAAAGTAGAACACCGCCTCGCTGTCGGCCGTGGTGGCCTGCGGGTCGCGGATGATGGGGACGTAGTTCCGGTCTTCGATGTCCAGCAGGGCCCGCGCGGTGCGGGTCGGCAGGCCGCCGGGCAGCTTCTTGTTCACGAAGTGGATGACCTGCGACTTGACGGTGGCCGGCCCCACCGAGGCCGGGGGCGCCGCCGTCTGCCGCCGGGCCACCACCTTCAGCAGGTCGTGGGTCAGGCGCTGGACCCGCATGCCCACCCCCACCATGGCAGCGCGGGCCAGGCGCACCGATTCAGGCCGCGTCGCGTTGAGCAGGAACATCGCGGCGGCGCCCGCCGGCCGGAAACGCTTCTGGCCCATCTTGCGCAGCAGGTTGCGCATGGCCATGGTCACGTCGCCGAAATCGATGTTGACCGGGCAGGGCGACAGGCACTTGTGGCACACGGTGCAGTGGTCGGCCACGTCCTCAAACTCCTGCCAGTGCCGCACACTGACGCCGCGGCGGGTCTGCTCCTCGTACAGGAAGGCTTCAATCAGCAGCGAAGTGGCCAGGATCTTGTTGCGTGGGCTGTAGAGCAGGTTGGCGCGCGGCACATGGGTGGCGCAGACCGGCTTGCACTTGCCGCAGCGCAGGCAGTCCTTGACGCTGTCGGAAATGGCCCCGATGTCGCTCTGCTGCATGATCAGCGACTCGTGCCCCATCAGCCCGAAACTGGGGGTGTAGGCATGGGTCAAATCGGCCTCCAGGCCACGTCCCATATGGGTTTGTTGCTCCTTGTTTCGTAGCAACTTGCCGCGATTGAAACGCCCCTGCGGATCGACCCGGGCCTTGTACTCGGCAAAGGGCCGCAATTCCTCGTCGCTCAGGAATTCCAGCTTGGTGATGCCGATGCCGTGCTCGCCCGAGATCACGCCGCCCAGCGAGCGGGCCAGCGCCATGATGCGTTTGACAGCACCGTGCGCCGTCTGCAGCATCTGGTAGTCGTCGCTGTTGACCGGCAGGTTGGTGTGCACATTGCCGTCGCCCGCGTGCATGTGCAAGGCAGCCCAGACCCGGCCCTTGAGGATGCGCTGGTGGATGGCGTCGCACTCGCGCAGGATGCCCTCGAACGCCCGCCCTGCAAAAATCTGGTGCAGCGGGGCGCGCAGCTGGAGCTTCCAGCTGGCACGCAGCCGGTGGTCCTGCAGTTGCGGAAACAGGGTGTCCACCTGTTCCAGCCAGCCCTGCCAGGTGCTGCGCACATCCGCCACCCGTTCACGGGCCTGCGCAACCCGGTCCCCCAGCAGCTCGGCCGATGCGATCTCGTTCGCGTCGTCCTGCCGTCCCAGCGGCAGCGACCCACGCGCCAGGAAGTCGTCGAGGGCATCGCACAGGGCGATCTTGTTGCGCAGGCTGAGCTCGATGTTGATGCGCTCGACCCCGTCGGTGTATTCGGCCATGCGCGGCAGCGGGATGACCACGTCTTCATTGATCTTGAAGGCGTTGGTGTGGCGCGAGATGGCTGCGGTGCGCTTGCGGTCCAGCCAGAAGGTCTTGCGCGCCTCGGCGCTGACGGCCACAAAGCCCTCGCCGCTGCGCGAATTGGCAATGCGCACCACCTCGGAGGTGGCGCGGGCCACCGCGTCGGCATCGTCGCCGGCGATGTCACCCACCAGCACCATCTTGGGCAGACCGCCGCGCTTGGACTTGGTGGCGTAGCCCACGGCCTTGAGGTAACGGTCGTCCAGGTGCTCCAGCCCGGCCAGCAGCACGCCCGTGCTGTGCTGCTGGGCAAACAGGTAGTCCTTGATCTCCACGATGCTGGGCACGGCATCGCGGGCATTGCCAAAAAACTCCAGGCACACGGTGCGGGTGTGCGCCGGCATGCGGTGCACCACCCAGCGGGCACTGGTGATCAGGCCGTCGCAACCTTCTTTCTGGATACCGGGCAGGCCGCTGAGGAACTTGTCGGTGACGTCCTTGCCCAGGCCCTCCTTGCGAAACGCAGCGCCCGGGATGTCCAGGCGTTCGGTGCGCAGCAGCGTGCGGCCGTCGGCCTTGTAGGTGCGAAGCTCGAAGCTGGCCCGTTCGGCATCGTGGATCTTGCCCAGGTTGTGGTTCAGGCGGGTCACCTCCAGCCACTCGGCCTGCGGCGTGACCATGCGCCAGCTGGCCAAGTTGTCGAGCGCCGTGCCCCACAGCACCGCCTTCTTGCCACCGGCATTCATGGCGATGTTGCCGCCAATGCACGAGTCTTCGGCCGAGGTGGGGTCAACGGCAAAGACAAAGCCGGCCCGCTCGGCCGCATCGGCCACGCGCTGGGTCACCAC